>CAMEUD010000171.1 GCA_945937975.1 uncultured Clostridia bacterium | reverse complement strand
CATTCGTTTTTAATTTACAAAAAAGTTTAAAGTTGTATAATTACCTCCAAGAGAGGTGTATATGCGCAAAATTACGATTGTGTGCGTGGGCAACTTAAAGGAAAAATATTGGGTGGAGGCACTCAACGAATATAAAAAGCGAATCCAGCGTTTTTTCGAACTAAACATCATCGAAGTTCCCGAATTTAAACTGGACAGCAAGCCCAACGCAAGCAAAATTTCTGAGGCACTAAAAAAGGAAGCGCAAAAAATCATTCCGCTGACAAAACAAAAAATTGTTTGCCCATTGTGCATAGAGGGCAAACAAATGGACAGTGTGGAGTTTTGCAATTTTGTTGCACAAAACACTGACAAAGGTGAACTTTGTTTTGTGATTGGCAGTAGCTTTGGTTTGGATGACGAAGTTAAAAACCTTGGCTCAAAATTAAGCTTTGGAAAAATAACTTTGCCCCACCAACTTATGCGCATTGTGTTGACCGAACAAATCTATCGCGCAGGCACTATACTTAACAACATTGAATATCACAAATAAGCAACAATTTTTTAAGTTTAACTTATATATTTTTGTTAAATAACAAACAACAAAAAAAATTTAACAACAACTAAGCCCCACCTGCAAAAGTTGAAAACAGTGCATAGTACTGTTTTTTGTTTTTATGCAAAACATAGCAAAAAGTGCGTAACATTTAAAATTAAATATTGTTGTATATTAAGACAAACTCTTAGTTTTATAAGTGCATAGTACTGTGCATAGTATAAAATTTGTTTCAATCTCTGGGTGCATAGTACCAAAAACCTTGAGTGCATAGTACCTCCAATTTTTAAACAAAAAGTGCATAGTACTACACAAAACGGTCAAAAAACGCAGTTAAAACACAATTTTTTGTATACTTTGTGTTTGTTTTTGGCAAAAAAGTTTTTAACAAAGGATTTTAAAATACAAAAACCCCCAACTGAGTTAGGGGTTTTTGTATGGTTTAAACAGTTTGTTTTTCATTTTGTAAGCACAAGATTATTTTTTTGTTTGTCAACAGGTTGAAAAACAACTTGGTTTGTACGCCTATCCACCAAAGTGTTGTTTTTGCAAATATATGCAGGATTGCTTTCATTTACTTCCACGGTTTGAATTTTTTTGTATTTGTCAAAATAACCCGCAGGAATTTCAGTTAAGTTTTCGGGAACAATCAAGTCAGTTACCATTGGACTTAGGTGCATTTCAACATCTTTTAATGAACGCACACTTGGTGAAAGGCAAACAACCTTTTTGGCATAAGGGCTAAGAATCTGCTTTCCATCATTTGAATATAAAACACCGGCAGTAGAATAAAGCGTTGGGGCTTTGCCACTTATGTTGTTGTTTACAACCACAATATCCGAAAGCTTGCCCATACAATTTGCTATGCCACAGATTTGTGAAAAATTGTCTTTGTTAAAATCATCTGCAGGTATATAAAGTGTGCCAACATTTTGCAATTCGTTTTTACGTTCTATCAGTGATTGCAGGTCAAAATCCCACATAAGCAACAATTCTGGCAATTTTGGCGGAATCCACAACGCCTCATGCTTTTTGCGCGTGTTTTTGTGCTTTTTAAAAACTATGCCACACATCGAGCAAAAATAAGGATTGTTTTGGCTGACTTTTATTTCTTTTAGATTTTTTAGTTTTTCTGGACCGTTTAGCACAGCCGACCAGTCTATGTCCATAACAGTTTCAGAAATTTCTAAAATTTCGATATCCCTAGGCAAGATTTTTAGAATATTGCTGTTTATGGCACGCACGCCCGAAGCAATTTTAACTTCTTTTAAGCCCTGTGGGCACAGCAACAAATCGTCTTTTTTGTATCCACCAACATCTCGTTTTGCATAAACCAAATTGTGTTTGACACAAAAATCTTGGTTATCCTCAATTTTAATTTCTTCTAAAACTTGACATTTGCTAAGCCACAAATAAAGTGTTGGCAAATCTTTTATGCCAATTTTTTGGGTGTCTAGACTAAATGTTTTTAAGTTTGTGTTTGCATAAAGTGAAAACAACTTGGATGCAGGATTTTCAGCTTGATTTAAATAACCATAACGAATGTTTTGATTGCTTTCATCAAAGTGCAATAATGATGTCGTCAAAGCAAATTGTTTTCGCCCTTGCGGGATGTAAGCAAGTGCTGGTTGTCCGTCAACGTTTTTAAAAGGCACACCACCAATTGTGCTGACTGTGTTGTTGTGAAGCACAATATCTTTAAGGTTTGGCAACATTTTTGCCCACAAAAACAAACTTTCAAACCTAAATTCGTTTGTTTGAATTTTTAGCACCTGCGCATTAGGGCAACCCAACTTTCCGTTGCTACCATAAAAAACACACTTGTTTAACATAATTTTGTAAGCCAAATTTTTGATAACAACAGTTTGGTCATAGTCAAAAATAATGGGATAAAATTTTAGATGACTAAACACACGCTCGGGCAAAACAATTTGTGAATTGTCGGTTTCGATATATTTTATTTTTGCTT
>CAMEUD010000170.1 GCA_945937975.1 uncultured Clostridia bacterium | reverse complement strand
AATCTCAACAAATAAAGCAAGCTTGTTAGATATTATGATATATCCATCATATGCAGGATTTGAATATATCACAGTAACAAGTGAACCAGTAAATGGTCAAAAATTAGCATTACTCAGTATGAGAAAGGGTGATGAAGAAGGCGATTCATCTGCATATTTTGCAGATAAACTTATGAATTTTGAATTTATTGAAAATGGAGTAAAGATTTTAAAAAATAGTTCAGATTTAGAAAATGAAATTTCAAGATTTTATGTTCGTACAGTTGCTTCATCAGACATAAAAACAAACACAATATTTAATGTATATATTAATGTATATAATAGATATGATGAAATAGTATATACACAAGTTTATTCATTATTAGTAAATCCTCCAACAAAACCAGGGCTTAGTATAGATGGACAACAAGATACATACTTTGCACTTCTTGGAGATACTTTAACTGTTCAAATAATTAAAGAAAAATCACAAACATTAAAGAATAATTACAAACTTTCAACAATTATAGATGGCACAGAAGTTACAACAGGTTATGGTACAGTATCATTTAATAATGACTGGCAAGATGTTGATGCACAATATGAAAAAGCAACATTTACAATTAATTTAAGCAAAAATTCATTAAAAAATGTTACATTCACTGTTGAAACATCAAGAGTTATTAATGGAAAAGAAGAAGTTGTAACATCACAAATGTTAATATATGTTATTCCTTTTGATATTGATGTTGAAAATACTTCAATAAAAAATAGCAATAGCAAAGATAAAGCATTTGGAGATATATATTTTGAACATGAATTAGATTTCGATTTTGCTGGCAAATTTACAGAAAATGGTGAAACAGAATTTAACAAATTTATTTCTCAAAATTATTACTACTATAACAGTCAAAATGAATTTAGTATCAACCAAAATTCAAGAAATTCATCAAAAGCAAAAGTTTTAAGAACAAATTTATATTATGTAAATGGCGACACAAAAACATCAATTTACAATTCAACAACAAATAGATATATTGAAAACAAAATAGTTGAATTTAGTGAAGTGGGTGAAGGAAATGATGCAGTACTTCATTACATAGGAAAAACGATAGGTTCTCAAGATATGTTACTTGAAATACCAGTTCATATGCCTGATGGTAATGATATCATTTACAAGTACTATTTTACTATTGAAATAAAAGCAGAATTAAATGATGATGAACCAGTTCAAATTTACACAGCCGATGAATTTTTGGCAATATTCAATGCAGAAAGTGAAGAACATTATATCTTGATGAGAGATATTAGATTATATGAATTTACACCAATCTCATCAACATCAAGTGTCGCAAGCTTGGATGGAAATGGTTTTACAATTTCTATTGTAAGTTTTGCACAAGGTATTTCAAACTTTACATTATTTGAAAATATTGATTCAAATACATTATTAAAGAATATTCGTTTGAATATTTACAACATTGGAACAATAAATGTTGATAGTTCACAAATCAGTGAAATTAATGTTGCTCCAATGGCAATTAATAACAATGGTATAATAACAAACAGTGAAGTTGTTAATTATTTTGATGTTCGTGCAGATGTAAGACAACAATCAACAGGTATTCTTATCACAACAGATTCAACAAAAGTTACAGCAAAAACTGCAGGTTTTGTTATCTATAATAATGGTACAATCACAAATAGTAGAGTTGGTGGAACATCACTTAATGTTTATACTGTTGACAAAACAGGATATATTTCAAGAACACAAAAATATAGTTATTCATACGGTGGTAATTCATCAAATTATGATTTACCAGTATTTACAATTAGTTCTTTTGGAGAAATTGCTGGTTTTGTTTATGAAAACAATGGAAGCATAACAAGCAGTTTTGCTTCAAATATTAGAATTGTAAATAATTCTCAAATCAATTACACAACAATAACTTCTGGTTTTGCAATAAATAACAATGGCACAATCAGTATGAGTTATTCAAAAGGTGTAAAATCTGCTCTTACAGATATTCACGCAACAAAATTTGGAATTGAAACTTCTGGAATTGCAACTGGTTTTGTATATCAAAACAAAGGTAGTATTAGTGATTGTTATTCAAATATCAACCTTACAAACCTTCAAAATAATCCAGGAAGGTCAAGTGCAGGTTTTGTTTACTCAAACACTCAAGGTGGAAAAGTTAAGAATTCATTATCACTTTCAAGAATTATAAGTTCAACAACAACACAAATGAACTTCTCTGGAGTTGATGAACTTGGTAATTATATTAGTGATAAAGATTCTATCATAAACAGTTATTATTATGACCAAGTTGCAATGGAAAGTGATACAACACTTATACAAAAAGCATATGGAGAAAGTGCATCTTCAGTTTCTTCAGTAATTATTGAAGACTATTTCTATGGTTTTAATTTCGCATCATCAAATAATGATGGAATTTGGAGAATGACTAGTCAAGGTCCAGATATTATTAGTGCAAATAATATTGCTGTTTCTCTTAGATACACAAGTAAGGAAAGTGAAA
>CAMEUD010000169.1 GCA_945937975.1 uncultured Clostridia bacterium | reverse complement strand
TTAGATATACAAGAGTTGTAAATGATAATACTAATCAAATTATTTCTAATCGTGGTGATTTTCTTAACAATGTTAAGATTAATAACAATATGTATACATCTACACCGGGTAATCCAAATAAGGACATAGATTTATTATATGAAGAAAAAACAGACATAACTTTTAATGTTTGTGAAAGCTTTGCATCTAGTATAAAACCAACTACAACTTATGAATTAAATAGTAAATCTTTTATAGTTCCAGAAAATATGCAAGGGTATTATAAAATTGAAACTTACGAAAGAGGAAAGTTACAAAAAATTACAAGTTATGTAAAAACATATAAGAATCCTATAAAATCTGAATTTGAAAATGCTAAATATATTAATGCGATAATTGGGAAATCAGTAACTGATACTATTAATCAATATTATAATCAAAATACAGAAGAATTTACAATATCACAAAACACATCATCACCTTATTCAAGACCTTATGGCGAGGAATATACTGTTAAATTTCAAAATAATACCAACTTTGATTATATTGGAAAACTTAATGGCTATAAAAGAGCCACAACTGATGATAGTGTTGGTACAATTTTAAAATCACAATTAAAAAATGAATTTTCTATAAAAGAAAAAATTGGTTCTACTATAACTGGGAAAGGAATCAATTACTACTTTGATAATGTACTTGAAGTAACTTTAGATGATGGAAGACAAAGAACGGATAATTTTGATGCATCATATTTTACGAAATGGGATTCAAACTATACGGCAAAAGACAACGAGAAATCAAAAGCTATTAATGTTATGCTATACGAATTGGTATCAGACAAAGGTATAGGATATAATGGCGAGATTATATCGACAATAAGTGTTGGGGGAACTGGGAGTCAACTTTTCCCATTCTGGAGTGATTTTTCTTGTGTGGGTATAAAAGATGATGATAACAAGTATTATTTTAAAGCACAAAGTGAATCAGTGTTATCTTCTAATAAAGGCAATGTAACAAATGAGCGTTGGGAAGCAAAAAATTTGATATGGTATCCTGAGTGGACATCAAAAAGTCAAGATAATATAAAAATTAGTACAAATACTGTTGATGGTAAAAGTCCTGTTCAAGATATCAAAATCAATAAAGGTACATTGGTTACAAGTGGCAATTTTTTAAAATTAGAAACAGATACAAGTGTAACAAATTATGTGTTTAATGTTACACAAAAAGGTGGATATAGATTACAATTTGTTGAACTCAAAATGACAATAGAAAACAAAGATTTAGATTCTAAATTTTATAATTCTAGTCGAAATTATAGCTATTTTGGATGTAGACTATCATATAATGCAAATGAAACTAGATATAAGGTACAATCAAAATATGAATGTACAATATTGCCAGAAAGTGGAACTTATCAGTTTACATTTTCAACATTGATTGGTGTTGAGTCAATAACATTTAATTTTGAAAAATATGAATTTAATGCAAAAATAAAGACAGACAAAGGTTCAACAATTAGTGATTATAATAATTCACCTATTATGATTGATGGTACAAACATAGATAATAATGGTAAAACCTTATCAGATATTTTGGGTGATAATGCAAAATTACTTAGCGTTAATTCAGAAATCCAAATTAAAAATATAGTGGTAAAAGCAGGTTATAAAATATTAGGTGTAACACTGCCAACAGAAACAGTAAATGGACATTCTGTTGAATTATCTCAAACACTTACTAAAAGCAATGATGATAGTTATATTCTTACACTAACTTTAAATTCTATTGACCCATTGGCTAATTTGGAAAATGATATTGAAATTATATTTAATATTCAACAAATAAACAAAGAGTTTGATTTTTCTATCAATTTAGATTCTAATAATGATGACTTTAAGGATTTTGAATTTGGTATAGCAATCTCAAACAGTGGTTCGGAAGATGCAACAAGAAGTGCCACTCCAAGTCGTTGCAATTTAATTAGAAAATATGTGTACACCGATGATGTAATCAAAATAATATTTAACAATTTACCATATGGTATTAAATTAACAACATTTGACTTTAATGGTCTTAAAATTAGTGGATTAAAAATTGATAAGAGCAAGGATATTTCTGTTGATTCTAACTTATTAATTATTTCAAATGTTGTTGTTGATGATAGTGCCGATGAATTCTATATTAGAATAACATTTGAAATACCTAAAATTAAACTCACAATTAAAGGTGAAAGTGTTTCTTTAAATAATGGTGTAGAACAAATAAATTCATTAGATTCTTATGCAGATATTGAAATATCCTATGGAACAGCCTTAACTATAACAAAAGATGCATATTCTAGAGAGTTAAATGTTAATATTAATGATACTACACAGAATGAAATTAATAACTATATATATGAGATAAACCCAAATTTTGTTGAACAACTTACATTTTTATTTCAAACTAATGTAATTAACAATATGAATGTGAAAGATAATGTCGCAATTAAATGGGGACCAACATATTTAACATATGCAAAATTACTTGAATTAATTGGTTCAGGA
>CAMEUD010000168.1 GCA_945937975.1 uncultured Clostridia bacterium | reverse complement strand
TTGTGAAAACTTTTCTCTGTCAACAGCAAGTGAATTACCTGCTGGAACAGCACACTTCTCTGCTATATCAAGTAAAAAACACCCCATTTCTTTCAATTCAAGTTTAAGTAATCCACTTGCTGACAAACTCTCTGTGCTTTTTAAACTATTTGAACAGACAAGTTCTGCAAATAAATCACTTTTTTGTGCAGGTGTTTTTTTGACTTTTTTCATTTCATATAAGTTTACTTTTATATTATTGCGTGCCAAAAACATTGCTGATTCACAACCAGCAAGTCCAGCACCTATTATATTTACAATTTTATTCTTTAACATACTTACAATTTGGATTTGAACAAATCACCTTTTTCCCTTTTTGGATTAAAGCAGATTTACATTCTGGACATTTTTCCCCAGTTGGAATATCCCAACTCATAAACTTGCAATCTGGATACCCACTGCAAGAATAGAATATCTTACCTTTTTTACTGCGTCTTTGCACGACTTCTTTTCCACATTCTGGGCATACACCTTTTGGCAAGGTTTCATCTTGATAAGTCATAATATTATGACAAGCAGGAAAATTTGAACAACCTAAAAATTTACCAAACTTACCTTCTCTAATCACCATATCGTGTCCACATTTATCACACTTTATGTCAGTTTTTATTGGTTCTTTTTTGGGTGAAACATATGCGTTAAAGTTAGCATTTGTAAGCAATTCTTTAAAACTCTTCCAAAAAGCATCTATAACATCTTGCCATTTTGTTTCATCTTCTGCAACTTCATCAAGTTTTGTTTCCATATACGCTGTAAACTTGACATTTATCATTTTATTAAAGTAGTTTTCCAAAAATCCAGTTACACTTCTTCCAAGTTCTGTTGGAACAATATATTTCCCGTCTTTTGATGTATATTCACGAGATGCAATGGTTGTAACTGTTGGTGCATATGTTGCAGGACGACCAATACCTTTTTCTTCCATTGCTTTTACCAAACTTGCTTCTGTGTATCTTACTGGTGGTTTTGTGAATTTTTGTTCTGGTTTTAATTCAACAAGTTCTAATAAATCGCCAACTTCCATTTTTGGTAATTTTGAATTGTCTTTTTCTTCTTTTTCATCTTCTTTTGCACTATCATATGCTTTATAGACACTTGTCCAACCTGCAAAATTAAGAGTTTTGCCGACTGCTTTAAATACACAATCATTTGCCTTTATTTCACAAGTTACATTGTCATATTCTGCATCAGACATTTGACAAGCAACAAATCTTTCATAAATTAATTTATAAAGTTTGTAAGCATCACTTGGAGCAATATTCTTTATACTTTCAGGATCTCTAGCAAGAGAAATTGGTCTAATAGCTTCGTGAGCATCTTGAGCATTTTCTTTTACATGGAAAACATTTGGTTTTGTAGGCAAATATTCTTTTCCATATTTGCTCGAAATAAACTCTCTTGCCATATCCAATGCACCATCACTGATTCTTACACTATCTGTTCTTATATATGTGATAAATGCAATTTTGCCTTCACCTGGCAAATCTATTCCTTCATATAATTGTTGAGCAGCACTTGTTGTGCGTTTTAAGGACATATTTAATTTATTTAAAGCATCTTGTTGCATTGTACTTGTTGTAAAAGGTGCTGGAGCTTTTGACTTTGTTCTTGACTTTTTAATATCTTGAACTGTGTATGTTGCATCTTTTAAATTTGATAATACTTCATCAACTTCACCTTTGTTTGAAAGTTTAATTTTTTTGTTTTTAAATGATAATAATGCTGATTTAAACTTTGAGCTTCCCTTTTTAAGCATAGCACTTAAGTTCCAATATTCTTCTGGCTTAAAGTTTTCTATTTCTTTTTCTCTGTCAACAACAAGTCGTAAACAAACTGATTGAACACGACCTGCACTAAGTTTTGGTTGAATTTTTTTACACAAAATTGGGGATAGTTTGTATCCCATAATTCTATCAAGTATTCTTCTTGCTTGTTGTGCATCAACCAAGTTTAAATCAATTGCTCTTGGACAAGTTAAAGCTTTTTCTACTGCCGATTTACTAATTTCGTTAAATACAATACGACATTTTGAATTTGGGTCAATTCCCAAACAATAAGCCAAATGCCAAGCGATTGCTTCTCCTTCCCTATCAGGGTCGGTTGCGAGCAAAATGCCATCGCATTTTTCTGCTTTTTTCTTTATATCTTCAATAACGCTTTTTTTGTCTGGCAAAATCTCATATCTTGGTTCATAATTATTGTTAAGGTCAACACTAAGAGTGTTTTTTGGCAAATCTCTTACATGACCTTTTGATGACACAACAAGATAATCTTTTCCTAAATATTTTTGCAATGTTTCTCTTTTACCTGGAGATTCAATTACCACACGTTTCATTTGTCCCCCTATACCGAATAATAATTCCCCGGCAATTTTTTTATTATTCCACGAATTTGCATTGTTGTCAAACAAGTATTCAAATTTTGCACAGAAAGAGTTGTATAAATTTGTAAATCATCAAAATTTCTGTCTCCAAATGTCAAATAATCATAAAGACGCTGTTCATCAAAATTAAGCTGAATTTTCTTTTCTTTTTTAACAAAATATCATTT
>CAMEUD010000167.1 GCA_945937975.1 uncultured Clostridia bacterium | reverse complement strand
ATTTACGGCTGTAAATGCCCATGGTCGATAAATTACACCACTTATTGTGTTTGGAAATTCTGCACTCTTTACTCTGTTCAATATTACAGCAGCAACAGCAACTTGTCCAACATAAGGTTCTCCCCTTGCTTCCGCATGAACACACTTTGCAAGAAGGTATATATCACTGTTTGTATAGGTTGATGTGCTATCCAAAAGTCCAAGTGCTTTTAGTGTGTTTTTCCCAACAATTCCATCAACAGTTAGCCCATAATCTCGTTGAAAATTTTTTATTGCTTGAATACTTTTTTTGCCAAGTATGCCATCAATATTACCATTATAATATCCAAGGTCTTTTAACTTTTGTTGAACATTTTGATTTTGATTTGTGCTTTGTGCTGTTGGCAATGCTGGTTCTTCAACAACAAATGGCGTGAAATAATTAAGGGTTGCAATGGTCCCACCATAAAAGATGCCAAACACAAGCAAGATAATTGCAAAAATTTTTCGCTTTGTCATATACTAATCTCCTTTGATAATTGATTTTAGTATCTCCAAAATTCTAGATTTATACATAACATCTTGACTTCTATTTGAAATAAAGCACAATGGTGGATAAACAACACACCACCAATTATCTCCCTGCGCAGAGCCAAGTTCAACAATTATAGCATCATATATTCCTGCTTTTAGTACTTGTCCGTCATAACTTCTGTCTGGAAATTTTTCTTTGTGAAACTTAACTTTACTTGTATAGTTGAAATTATTTGCTTTTAAAATATTATCTGCAATATCTTCCATTCCAGATAAGCTTAAATTTATTTGTGTTACAAAATCTTCTCTTGTTTCACACTTTGCAATATATGGAATTAGATATGACACAATTTCATCTTTAATTTTATATTTAATATTTTGGTCAATGGAAAGATTTGAGTTTGCTCTTATATGTATTCTTATGTATTCTTCTTTTTTATTTGGTAGTAATCCAACTCCTATAATTATTAAGGAAATTATTATACAAATAGTTGAAATTATTTTTTTCATTATTTTTCTCCCAAACATTTATTGACACAAAATTGTTATGTTATACATATTTTAAAAAATAATTTATTTATAAAGAATAAAATAAAAAATATAAAATAAATTAAAAATAAAAATGTGCAAATAATTTTTTGCACATTTTTTGGAGGAATAATAAATAATTATATTTAATTTTATTATTTTTTATTATTTTTCTAACTTATAATAAATAGCTAATTTTTCATCTTTTTCTAGTATTTCTTTTAGATCAGGATTTTGATTATATAATTGTTCTTCTTTTATATTTAATTTTTTTGCAATATCCCAAGTATTTTCTCCTGCTTTTGCAAAGTATATTTCAATCGCACAATCTTTTTGTGGGTATTCTTCCAAATAATTTAATTCTGAAATCACTGCACCATTTGTTGTTTTACATACATTGCTTCTAACTTTAAGTGTTGCATCAACATAAACATCTCTGCCCTTTTTTACCATAACATCAACATCACAAACTTTTATATCTGTGTCTAGTAAAATTGTGCCATCATAATCAACTTGTGATGAAACTGCAAATGGTATTTCAATATCAAGTGCACAAACTTTTGCTTCATCTTCATTAAAGTATATCAAATTACTTTGAATAACACCACTAACATTGTATGTACCATTATCAATATATTCATTTGTTATTACTGCCTTTGAATAATTAACAGCAAGGAGTTTATCAATTCGTGGCTCATTTTCATCAACGACCAAACTACCTTCAACTTTTTTGTCAAAGTTAATTGGCTCGCATGGTACTTGATTTTCAAAACTTGACATTGTTATTGTTGTTTGTTTTTGGGTTGAATACAAATCTTCTATCATTGTTTGAGTTTCTTGCTTATATACCCTTATACAAACATCAAGTGGTATAACTAATGCAATTTTTATATCATCATCTTTTTGCTCAATGCTTGTTTTTACATTACTTTTTTGAATCGATAAATCTATATCACAAGTTTTTTCTTTTGTTGCATACTCACATTCAACTTCTTGTTTTACTTCATTTTTTGTGTGTACAATTTTTATTTTTGGATTTTCTTCGTCTGTCAAATATGCGATATCATTTTCCAGTTCACAAGATACAGCAACATAGTTTGTTCCCATATCAATGTTTTTAACATAAACTTCACTATTTGTATATAAAACTTGTTTTATAGGTTCTTTCACTTCTGCATATACATTTTCTGTCCATGAAGAATTTGTTTCATTTTCCAAAGTTACAAAACTTAATTCTTCCATTTTTGTGCAAACATCATTATCAACATTTGCCAAATATTCAACTTCTTCATTATTATACGCAAATCCAGCAAAAGTCATATACAAATTAACCTTTGCAACTTGGGAATAAATTGAATTAACTTCCCCACTCAATGATAAAGGTTTTACACAAACTTTACTGTTTGTGTTAATCTTTTGATTTTGCACTTTTCCAGAAAATGGAGATGTATACATTGCTGTGTAAATATTCCCATCAGTTGTAATATATACCAAATCAACAACTGCTGTTCCTGTAAAGTTTGCTTCTCCAATTAAACTTTCGCAAACCACCTTTTCTGCA
>CAMEUD010000166.1 GCA_945937975.1 uncultured Clostridia bacterium | reverse complement strand
GGTAAAACTATTAAAACATCAATCAAAATTCCAAAGGGTAAAAAAGCATTGGTACTATCTTTTGATGATGTTAATTATGACCACAAAAAAATGGGACTTGGTATGGTAGATAAAATTATATTAGATAAAAATAATAACTTTGCCACTCATACTAATATAAATGGAAAAATTGATATTTCTTATGACAAGGAATTTGTATGTATTTTGGAAAACTTTGTAAAACTACACCCAGACTTTTCTCTCAATAATGCAAAAGGGACAATAAATCTTACTGGTTATGATGGAGTATTGGGTTACAGAACTCAATCCAAAAACATTACAAATAGACAAAGTGAAATAAAAGAAGCAAAAAAAGTTATAAAAAAACTTAAAGAATGTGGCTGGAACTTTGCATCTCATAGTTATGGTCATTATCATATGAACAAATTAACTGACAACCAATTTGAAGAAGAACTTAAATTATGGAAAGATGAAGTTGAACCATTGGTTGGCAAAACAAAAGTATATGTTTACCCATATGGTGAATGGAGCGTTTATGACACAGATAGTTTAACAGTAAAGCATAAACTTTTGTTAAAATATGGCTTTGAATTATTTTGTGGAGTTGGTATGAAAACTTTTTACTCCTACTTACCTACAAAATCAAATCAAAAAGTATTATTTATGGATAGGAAATGTGTTGATGGTACAACACTACGAAAAGATGACATAAATTTACACCCATTTTTTAATCCTAAAAGTGTGTATGATTACTTATTTAGACCAAGTTCGTTTATATATTCAACAGAAACAATAAGATAGTAAAGCATATTGCTTTTTAGGGGTATATCTTTATCTAACTCAATTTTTTCACATAATCCTATTGTTTGATTTTTATAAATTGTGGAATTATATACATAATAATCGCCAACGCTTACCCAACTATCAAAACCATAAATATTTAGAGAATTATCTAAAAATTGCACTTTTACTCGCAATATTTTGTTGTTTGTGTCTATATCTGGTAATTTTATTTGTATTTTTTGATTTAAGACATCTCCTGGGAGTAATGTTCCATCAATGCAAAAAGATTGGCTAAACACGCCAATACTATCAACATTGAATGTGTAATCATCTCCTATATTTAGATAAGCATTTTTTTCTTGATTTATAACAAATCCACCCAAAATGTTGTATACAATACTTGCAATCAGCATAATTGACAAAATAACAACTGCAAATATTAAATTTTTTGTCTTGGTATCCATTTTTTTCATAAAATAATTATTAACACAAAAAAAACATCTAAACTTATTTAGATGTTTTTATTGTTTTTTGTTGACTTTGTGGTTTTCTTTGTCTTTCTTTGCTTTTTATAATTCTTTATTTGTTCTTCCTTAAACAACACACTTTCAGCTTCAAGTTCCCATTTTCTTTGCAACCATTTAAACTTCTTATTACCATGAACATAGTCATAAACAACAATAGTGATACCTTGCAAGATATATAAATAGTATGTCATAAATCTCCAAACAAGCAATCCCCAAAATACTGTTCCTTCTGGGAATATTGAACCAAAAATAACAGTAAATGAAATTTCATTCATTCCTGAGCCACCTGGGATTGGAATAATACTTGAACCCAATTCAATTATAACAGAAAATACCAATATATTGAGCCATAAGCCATAATTTGTGCCACCAAACATAAGATATATAAGATATGGCATTGTGTAGTTTAAAACAAATATACTTATGGAAATTAATATAGCAAATAAAAATCTCCAAATGTTATTTGCATATGTTTTCATTGTGTTTTGGTAAGTCCCAACAACACCATTTACCTTTTCAAATGTTTTATCATAATGTTTTATTAAATGAATTTTTTTCAAAAACTTTAAAACTTTAACAACAAGTCCATTTCCAATTCTCTTGCTCATTGATAAAAGTAGACAAATTGATGTAATTAAAAAGTTTGCAGCAAAGCCTATAAGTCCAACAACAAGCACAACGCTTACATCCATTACTTTTTCTACAGCAATAACACCAACACCAAACAAGCCAACAGCCATCCATGCAATTTGCGAAACAACATATCTTGCCATTGTTACAGAAATTGAAGTACCTGCATTTATTCCCCTATGATTAAGGTAGAATATTTGAGCTGGTTCACCACCACTTGACATAGGAGTGATATTATCATAGTATTTTCCCATTGAACACATCTTGTAACAAAGATATGGTCTTGACCTGCTTCCCGATTGTTTTAAGAAGTAATTGGTTCTAAATGTGTCAAGCCCCATAATGAGTACAAAAACTAATAATATGATAGGAGCATAATACCATCTAAAATTTTGTATATCAGTGATTGGAGTGATTTTCTCTTGAGTGAGTTGATATGTTAAAATTGCAGCAACAACAACAATATTAATAATAAAGAATATTATATTCCAAACTTTTTTCTTTTTTGTTTTTTGTTTGCTAACTGCTTGTTCTGCTTGTTCAATTTGTTCTAATTCTTTTTGTTTTTCATCTTCAGTAATTTGGTTTGAGCCAACTTCCATTGTTTGTGTTATATCTAATTCAAGTTGTTTGTTTTGGTTTTTTTTGTATGAAAAAATTTTGGT
>CAMEUD010000165.1 GCA_945937975.1 uncultured Clostridia bacterium | reverse complement strand
CATATTTCACCATTTTGAACAAGACAAGGAATTGGTGCAAGTGGAATAATAAACTCATAATCTTTGTGCTTGTGAATAAATGATTGAATGATTGAATCAGTTGTATTAATTACAGTTTTTATATACATTTTTTTGCTTTGTGTGTATGCAATTTTTCTGTAATCTTTTTGTTCAATTTCATCTTGTTTTATTCTGTAATCTATTGTTATATCTTCATTTACTATTTTTCCCATTCTAAATTTCCTACATATAAAATTGTACCGAAAGTGTTTGACCTAGTCAAGAAAACTAAAATCAAAAAGATTTTATCTTTTAATCTTTTCGCAATAATATCATATTAAGACAACTTTTGCAAAGAAAAACAAACTTAAAATTAAGTTTGTTTTTCTTTTTTATTATCTAATAAGTTACTCACAAATATTAATGATAACAATTCTAACTGTGATGTTACAATTTCATAAAATTTGTGTTAGAAAATACAATTTTTAACTTGTTTTTATATTACATTACATAGTTTATGTATACACTATTTTATAATAAAATACAAATTATTCCACCCTTACCTTCATTTACAATTCTGCCAAGAGTTTTACGCATTTTTCGTTGTGCTTCAACTGGCATTGATGTAATTTTGTTTGTCATTCCTTCTTTTACTAAATCATTAAGGGTTTTCCCAAACATATTGGTTTGCCATACTGCTTCTGGGTTTGTATCTAACTCATTTTGCAAATATGTTACCAAATCTTTTGACTGGTCTTCTGTTCCAACCAATGGATTAACTTCGGTTTCTACATCAACTTTCATAATATGCAAGCAAGGTGCTGTTGCTTTGATTTTAACACCAAATCTGCCACCTTGTTTTACTATAACAGGGCTTTCAAGTATCATATTATCTTGTTTTGGAACAACAATGCCATAACCGTTTTCGTTTACTTGTTCCAAAGCATCTTTAAGATAATCATATTCTTTTTTGGCAAATGCAAGGTCTTTTATATATTTTATTAAGTGATAGTCATCTTTAACTTCAACACCACATTTTTGAGAAAGAACTTTGTAGAACAAAGATTGTCTTGGTTTTACATCAAATTCTATTGTTCCTTCGCCCATTTTGATTGAACCAACAGTTAAAGGTTCAAAATCTTCACTTTCCAAAAATGCAACATTAGTTTTGTCGATTTGACCTATCTTTTCAGCACCTTCACCAAACTTTTTAACTTCTTCAATTATTTGTTCGATAATTGGGTCATCACCATCTAGTGCTTGCAACCATTGTGGCATTTTTACTTTTAAAGATTTTATTGGGAATTCAAGTAATACCTTTTCAAATATGTTTTCTATGTCTTTTGTTTGCAATTCTTTTGCATTAATAGTTAAAGCACTAACACCATATTTTTGAGATAAAGATTGTGCTAATTTTTTTGCATTTTCACCTTCTGGGTTAGTTGAATTAACCAAAACAACAAATGGCTTTCCTGTCTTTTTTAACTCATTTGCAACCTTTTCTTCGGCTTCAATATAACTTTGTCTATCTATGTCAGTAATACTTCCATCTGTTGTCATTAAAATACCTATCGTTGAATGTTCACTTATTACTTTGTTTGTTCCTATTTCAGCGGCTTCTTCAAAAGGCATTTCTTCATCACTCCAAGGTGTTTTTACAAGTCTTGGTTTATTGTCTTCTTCGTGTCCCATTGCACCACTTACAAAATAGCCAACACAATCAACAAGTCTTACTTTCATACTAATATTATCTACATTAATGCTAACTGCTTGTGAAGGAACAAATTTTGGTTGTGTTGTCATTATTGTTTTTCCTTCTGCACTTTGTGGCAATTCATCAATAGTTCTTTCTTTTGTCTGTTTATTATCTATATTAGGAATAACTAAATTCTGCATAAATTTTGATATAAACATTGATTTACCTGAGCGAACTGGACCTACAACTCCAAGGTATATATCTCCATTTGTTCGCTTGGCTATATCATCATATATTTCAAATCTTTCCATGTAACCTCCGTAGTTTGATATTGTAATTTATGCCTGCAAACTTTCATATATACCAAGTTTTAAAAAAAAACTACCTGCTAATATATACAAAATTCGCATTAAAAATTTTTTTTGTAATATTTCAATAAAAATAGAACATATGTTTGCTTTTTATATTTTTATGTGTTATACTATGTTCATCAAAAGGAAATCGAAATGAAACAATATTTGGTATTTGGAATATTTATGTTTGTATCAAAAAGGAAAAAGACAACTGCAAAAGAAATTGCTGAAAATTTTGAAATTAGCACAAGAACTGTTTATCGTTATATTGACTCCCTAACCTTGGCAGGAGTACCTTTTTACTGTGAAAATGGTAAAAATGGTGGGATCTTCTTGCCTGAAAACTTTACCCTTGAAGGATTAGTTTTATCTCAAAAAGAAAAAGACACTTTAAAAAGTGTCTTATCTAAAAATGACATTGGTGTTAATGTTAAAAACATATTAGACAAAATATGTGTATAGTTATTTGCTCATTTTTACCGATGTTTTTGAATAAGTTTCTAATACATTAGATTTATACTCAAAATTACACAAACTTTGTTGTTTGTGTTTTTTTATTGCAAGGTCAATAAGTCTTTCA
>CAMEUD010000164.1 GCA_945937975.1 uncultured Clostridia bacterium | reverse complement strand
TACAATAACTGCAATTTCACGACCTATTTTTGTAAATATTTTACCCCTTTGGGCATCTGTTTTTTCTTTTGTTCTTTTAATATTATTCCATTTACTATGACCTGACATTTTTCCCTCCATATGTTATTTGATACATCATAATACTTCCACTTGTTCCAGCATTTAAACTTTCCAAGTTATTTTGCATTGGTAGTGAAATATTGTCTGTTGCAATATTTTGCAATTTATCAGTTACCCCATGACCTTCATTCGCAATTACTAAACCTATATTTTTCGGGAAAGGAACATCATAAATATTTTTCCCTTGCATTGTTGTGATAAAAACTCTTTTATCCCAACTTTTAAGTATATTTAAAAAATCATCTTTAACTTCATATACTCGGCATTTAAACAACGCACCCATTGTGCTACGAACTGTTTTATCAAGACATACACTTGCACAATTAATTAAATATATATCTAAAAAGTTTGCACCAACTGCACTTCTTATAAGTGTTCCAACATTTCCTGGGTCTTGAACATTATCAAGTATCAAGAAATCTCCTTTTGGTTCAGTTAGTTCAAATTTTTTTTGTTGCACAAATGCGACAACACCTTGACTTGTTTTTGTGTTTGTGAATATATTTAACACATTTTCACTAACCAAAATATCATTATCCGAGAAACTTTTTTCATATTTTTCGGTTTTTATGATATGCAAAATTTGCCAACCTTCTTTTATTGCTTCACTAATAAGTTTTGGGTTGTCTAAACATAAAATATTTTTTTCTTGTTTTAATGATTTTAATTCTTTTATAAAATCATTTTTAACCGAAGTTATCATATTAACATTATACATAAAAATTTATTAACTTCAAAGTGATTATGACAGAAAAAAAGTTATCAACTAAATTTTTGATAACTTTTTATTATACAATTACTTGCTCTTTTTTGCTGTTACAACTAATGATGCAAAACCTTGTGGGTCATTAACTGCCATATCAGCAAGAACCTTTCTGTTAAGGTCTATATTGTTTGCTTTAAGACCATGCATAAACTTGCTATATGAAATATCATTTAATCTGCAAGCTGCATTTATTCTTGTTATCCAAAGTGAACGGAAATTTCTTTTCTTTTGTCTTCTGCCAACATAAGCATATTGACCACTTTTCATAACTGCTTGACGAGCAACTCTGTATAATTTTGATTTTGCTCCTCTATAACCTTTGGCTTGTTTTAATATTGCTCTTCTTTTTTTGAGTGCATTAACTGATCTTTTAATTCTCATACTTCTGCTCCTTATGCGTTAATCATCTTTCTTGCATTTTTTTCTTGCTTACCTGAAAGATAACCACCTTTTCTTAATTTTCTTTTTCTTGCTTGAGCTTTCTTTGCAAGGAAGTGTCCTCTGTTTGCTCTTGCGAATTTGAGATTACCAGATTTTGTAACTTTAAATCTCTTTTTTGCACCACTGTGTGATTTTAATTTTGGCATAACCTTCTCCTTTATAATTACTTTTTTGGTGATATAATCAAAATTACATTTCTTCCAACAACTTCTGGTTCTTTGTCATAAGTACCAACTTCTGAAAGCATACTGTAAAATGATTTTACAACTTCTATTGCGTTTTTGGTGTAAGCTTGTTGACGACCTTTCATACGAAGTACAACTTTTACTTTGTCACCTGCCGACAAAAATCTTAGTCCATGCTTTGCTTTTACTTCCAAGTCATGAGTATCAATTGTCATTGAAAGTTGAATTTCTTTTACATTGATAACCTTTTGATTTTTTTTGAGTTCCTTTTCTTTTTTTATTGTGTCAAACTTATACTTTCCATAATTCATAATTTTGCAAACATATGGAGTTGCTGATGATGACATTAAAACAAGGTCAAGACCATCTTTTGTTGCCATTTCACGAGCTTTTGATGTTGGAACAATGCCTAATTGTTCGCCATTTGCACCAATGAGTCTTACCTCATTTGCGTTTATTTGTTCGTTGATAAGAAGTTCTTTAAAAATTGTTATATCCTCCTAAATGAAAATAAGTGAAAGCCAAAATTTGCTTTCACTTAAATAAAACATCAAATATAAATGTTTTACACAACCGAAGTAAACTTGGTTGGTGAGAAGTCAAATCTTCTGATTTTACGATGTGATAATATCACAAATAATTTATATTGTCAACTGTTTTTTACAATATTCTTCCCATGTCACCCTTTTCTGAGTAACCATTTATTTCACTTCTTGTAAACATCTCTCTATATAATTTTGTTAAATAAGTTGCTTGTGACTCACTTAATTTTAACTTCCTCATAAGAGATGCTCTTAATGACCTTAAATCTTTTGTATCGTTAATTTTGGCATACGCAACAAGTGCCTTTACTCTAAGTTTATTCACAGTTTTTATTGTTGGAACAACATCAGGGTTTTGAGCTCTAAATTTTGGAAATTGTTCATTAAAGTCATTGTTTCCATATGTTATTCCACCAGCAACACTCGTTATTTTGCTTTTTTGCATATTAGCAAGTAATCTTCTTAATTTTAAAATACTGTATGAAATTTGCGGACGAGTTTTCCCATGCATTATTGCCTTATTTTTTACTTGTCGAAACAAATCTCTATACTCAAGAGTAAACCAATCTTTTATTGTGTCATTATCTGCTTGCAAAATATCAACA
>CAMEUD010000163.1 GCA_945937975.1 uncultured Clostridia bacterium | reverse complement strand
TGTTTACAACAATTACTCCAAGTGGTCTTAATAACTCACTTTGCATGAGTGGAGTAAATATTTCCTTTAATTCTGTTTTATCAATTTGCTTAAAGATAACATCAAAATCACCAACATCAACAATGTATTTTAAAAGAGTCATTGTTTCTGTTTCTGTAACAATATTTGTTGTTACTAATTTTGTTACAGATTCTTGAATATTATTAAATTCTTGATTAAATCTAAAATCTGGTCTTAATGTGCAATTAAAATCGACATATTCACTAAATTTTGTTTTATTAAGTCCATCAACTAAATTTGAGTAAACACCATTATGTCCATCATAGTCAGCAAATAACAATGATGCTTTTAATGAATCAAGACATTGCCCAAGTAATGTTAAGTCAGATTCTGCTATTGTATAGAATGGGGCATATTTTAACTTATCAAAATCAAGATTTTTTGCATATGCGATTGTATTATTCAAAAATGTTAATATTTTTGCTTTTTCATCTTCATCATGTATTTTTTCAAGATACAATTCACCCAAATTGCAGTCTTCTGCAATATTTTTGCCTGCATCTTTTACAAAATCACTCATTTTTTCAAAACCAAAATCTATTGAATTTTTGAACATTTTGCTATCGTATATCGGCTCAAGGATTTGAGATAACAAAGATTTGTTTTGACCATTAATAACAGTTATATCATCTAATTTGTCAATAATTTTTGAAATATTTTCTGTTTTTACAGAATACGAACCATCTTCTGCCTTTTCAATGTAACTTATAATGTTTGAATTAATAAATTTATCTATTACATTTGCCATATCTTGAGTTTCAGTAACCCAAATATTATTTTGTTTTAGAACATCAAAATTGATATATTTTTTATATCCAGTTTTTGCCATTGCATCCATTATTTCATTATAAATACCACTATTTGCAAAAATTGTCATATTTTGGATTGCATTCATAGATGTTCCAATATTTTTTAATATATCTCCAAGTGGTAATTCAAAGGCAAGTCTTATATCATCTTTAATTTCATCTAATTTGTAATCTTTAACATCATTTCCAATATTTAACAAACTTGAAAGCAATGATTTTACTTCTGCTTTTTTTACTACTAAATTTGAGTCTTTTAAATTTAATTTTGTTAAAGTGATTGTATCATCATTTGCAAGTTCTTTTAGTTCATCTTCAACTTTATATATTGATGTTGATAAACCATAAACAACTGCTCTGTTTAATATTTTTGATTCAAAGCATATGTCAATAATATCATTAAATACTTTTTTATCATCATTTGATAAAATATTCAAAATATTAACTAAATTGTCTGTTGTTGCTTCTCTTTCTCCAAGTGGTAATTCATCCATAATTCCACTTTTTGCCAATGTTTTCATTAATTTTAACACACAATTTACTTCAATTTTTAAATTTTCAACTATTTTATTATCATTTGTTATATCTTTTTTTACAACTTCCAAAATATCTAACAAATCTTGATTATCTTTCACATCATCTCTTGCGATTAATTCATCAAAGAAATAATTAAAGAAATCTGGTAATGCAGATTTTAATATATTTGAATCAAACACATAATTTGTTGCTGTAATTAATTTGTCATAATCAAGTGATGATATATTATCAACAGTAATTTCTGTATCAAGCAAGAAACTTGCGTTATCATAAACTTTTGATAAATTTATTATTTCATCTCGTAAGGCAATTTTTGTGTTATCAACACTTACAGATGCAATATCATTAAATAGTTTATCTCCCAATCCAAAAACATTACCAACTTTTGATACGGCAGAATTGTTGTATGCACTTATGATAACTTTAACTTCTTCAGGTAAGTTTTCATCTAATATTTTTGCTGTTGCACCTGTTGTTTCAACTGTTGTAACTTCTTCTGCATCAACAGAGTTTTGTATCTCATTTATTATGCCAACAAATCCACAAACTGGCAAAAATGTTATTCCAACCAACAGCAATGCTTGTGCTGTTCCAACTAAACCACCAAGCAATCTATGTTTTTTTACTTTTTCACCTTTTTCTTTTTTTGCCTTATAATTTTTGTTTATTACACTTGCAAATACCAAATAAACAATCCATGACAAAAATGACAAAACATAAGAAAGTATCACAAAAACAAATATATTTCCTATCATAATTGGGAAATTTGATATTAACTTTTGAATTGTTGGACTTTTTGTTGTCATATCTCCTATTTCAGGAACTGAATTTATCAGTTGCAAAACATAGTCATTCAAAGTTATTTTTGAACCATCTATTGTAACTTGAATGTTCATAACTGCTTTTGATATTACTGGCGTTATAAAAAGTGCAATAAGTATTGCAACTATAAAACAAGTAAATCTTACTCCTGATTTTTTTAAACCTTTAAGTCCCAAAAGAAAACCTATTACCAAAAATAGTACAAATATAATATTCAAAATAAACAGCACAAGTTCTTTTGTCATAATCATCTCCTTTTTAATTGATTTCTACTAACTTATTCTTTAGTAAATCACAAGATGTTAAAAAATATTTAATATGATTCATTTCTTCTTCTAGTTTATATTTTCCTATATATGAATGAATATGCCCAAATACGCAATATTTAACATTATATTTTGATAATAATTGATATGATGTATCTAACCATATCTCAAATACAT
>CAMEUD010000162.1 GCA_945937975.1 uncultured Clostridia bacterium | reverse complement strand
ACAAAGGAGAAATTCATGTTATTATGGGACCTAATGGGGCTGGGAAAAGCACTCTTGCTAATACAATTTTAAGCAACCCGGAATATACAAAAATTGCTGGTAATATTATTTTTGATGGACAAGACATAACAAATAAAAAGACTGATGAAATTGCAAGAATGGGTATTTTTATGTCTTTTCAAACACCAGAAGAAATACCTGGTATAAGTGTATTTAACTTCTTAAAAACAGCAAAAAACAAAATTACAGGAAAAACAGTTTATGGTGTTGATTTCAAAAAAGAAATTGATGAATATGCTAAAAGTTTGGATATGAACCCATTACTTATTAATCGTGATTTTAATGTAGGTTTTTCTGGTGGAGAAAAAAAGAAAAATGAAATTTTACAAATGCTTGCACTCTCCCCTAAATTCGTTATCCTTGATGAAACAGATTCTGGACTTGATGTTGATGCAATAAAAGTTGTTTCAAAAGGTATTGACTTATATAAAAATGAAAATAATGCAGTTTTGATTATCACTCATTCAACAAAAATTTTGGAAAATCTTAATGTTGACTATGTTCATATTTTAATTGATGGGAAAATTGTAAAAACAGGAACAATGGAACTTGCAAAAGAAATAGAAAAAAATGGTTACGAGGCATATAAAAATGGCAAAGACTAAACTTGAAGAATTAAACACAAATATATACGATTTCAAAAATGCCGATAACTATGATTACAAGATTGAAAAAGGACTTTCAAAAGAAATTGTTGAAGAAATTTCAAAACAAAAAAACGAACCTAGTTGGGTTCTTGATATAAGACTTAAAGCACTTAAAGCATACAACAAACTAAAAATGCCAACATGGGGTCCCGATTTAAGTGAACTAAATATGAATGACATTGCAACATATGTAAGACCAAAAGCAAAAATTGAAAGTGATTGGAATGATGTTCCAGAAGATATTAAAAACACATTTGACAAACTTGGCATTCCAAAAGCCGAGAGAGAATATCTTGCTGGCGTTGGTGCTCAATATGATAGCGAAGTTGTTTATCATTCCATAAAAGAAGAACTTACGAAACAAGGAGTTATATACACTGATTTTGATAGTGCAATTAAAGAATACCCTGACCTTGTAAAAAAATATTTTACAAAATGTGTACCAATCTTTGAACATAAATTTATTGCCCTACACTATGCAGTTTTTAGTGGTGGAAGTTTTGTTTATGTTCCAAAGGGCGTTAAACTTGAAATGCCACTTCAGTCATATTTTAGACTTAATTCTCCTGAAAGTGGACAATTTGAACACACTTTAATTATTGTTGATGAAGGTGCAAGTTTGCATTTTATTGAAGGTTGCTCTGCTCCAAAATATAACAAAGTAAATTTACATGCTGGTTGTGTTGAATTATTTGTTAAAGATAATGCATATTTAAGATATTCAACAATAGAAAACTGGTCAAAAAATATGATGAACTTAAACACAAAGAAAGCAATTCTTGAAACAAACGCAAAAGTTGATTGGATTAGTGGAAGTTTTGGAAGTCATATCTCTATGCTCTACCCTATGAGTATACTTAAAGGAGATAATTCAAGCACTGAATATACAGGCATTTCATTTGCTGGAAAAGGTCAAAATCTTGACACAGGGTTTAAAGTGGTTCATATTGGCAAGAACACATCAAGTGTTGTTAGTTCAAGAAGTATATCAAAAAATGGTGGAATTGCAACATATCGTAGTTTGGTTAGAATTATGCCAAAGGCGATAAATTCAAAATGTAGTGTTTCTTGTGATGGACTTATGCTTGATGATATTTCAAGGAGTGATACAATACCTGTAAATGATGTACAAAACAATCAAGTTTCATTTTCTCATGAAGCAAAGATTGGAAAAATTAGTGAAAAGTCGATATTTTATCTTATGAGTCGTGGACTTAGCGAAGAAGATGCGAAAGCACTTATTGTTCGTGGTTTTGCAAGTCCAGTTTCAAGGCAACTTCCTATGGAATATGCTGTTGAAATGAATAGACTTATCAATCTTGAACTTGAAGGATGTATTGGATAATGATAAAAATAAATAACACAGCAATAAGAACTTGCAATAATTATTCGGTTAATGATTTTGAACTTGATGAAAAATCGGTTGCAACAACCTTGCCCGATATCACAAGCTTGTCTATTGTTGGCGAAAGAGATAATATGAAATTGGAGAGTTTTGCCAATTTTGGACTAAAACACCCAATAAATTATGTTTTGGACAAACAAGCAAAGGAAAAAGGTAATATAAATTTATTTTTTGAAATTACCAAAAATTTAACAACTCCCCTTTTTATTGATTTGTCAAAGAATGAAAAACTTGCAAGTAATTTACAAATTGATGTATTGGAAAATATTACTGCAAAAGTTATATTGAAATTGCAAAGTAAAAAACTCACATACAATAATTCACGAATACAACTTAACTTAAAGAAAAATTCACAACTTGATATTGCTATTGTTTATGATTTGAATGCTTGTAATTTGGTTTCTATTGAAGGCAATTTTGATGAAAACGCAAAAATTAATTTTAATTTATTTGATTTTTGCAAAAATATTAGTGCTTATAACCTATATTTTAATTTGTTTGGAGATAATTCAAAAAGTTCAATAAAAACTATTTACCTTGGTGAAGATAGTGCCAAAATTGATATAAATTACCTAAATGAATT
>CAMEUD010000161.1 GCA_945937975.1 uncultured Clostridia bacterium | reverse complement strand
ACCTACTACTGACCTTCTTTTAAGACTATTTATAGTCAACAAGTATATCATTACCAAAAAAATAGATTTTACATTATTTAATGTAAAATCTATTTCAGTAGTATGTTATGTATGTCTGATTATGTTGTCATCATATACCAAGCACCAGACATATCTTTCAATTCTTGTAATATTTCTTGTTTTTCAGAAGTCCCATCATTGGCTATTGATTCAACATTAATACTGATATTTCCAGGTAATTGGTAATTAAAGGAACCGATTACTCTTGCAAGTTGAACTTTACATTCAGCAATTACCCATCTTCTAAACAAATCATCATTATATAAATCACAATCAGGAACTCTCACCAATACATCCAAAATAACATCACTCATAGGTAATTTACCTAGAAATCTTATATTATTAGTAAGACGATTATATCTGAAAGAAATCATATTTTGAAACAATTGTCTTGATACATCAAGAAAAGATTCTGTGCAAATGTAGTACATAGTATTATCTGCACTTACAGCCATAGTCCTATCATAAACAGACTGATATAACATTCTATTGATAGATACATCACCAGCATGTTTACCTAATAATCCTGAATTCCATCCAGCTTCGCCAGACCAACCATTTATTTCATAGACACCGACAACAGAAACCACACCTTCTGGTAATGTAAATGTTCCTCTTTTATCTTTCAGTGATTTTTTATCACCTTCACCATCCATTTTTACAACTCCCTTTGTGAATGTTTTTTTCTCAATTTCTTTTTGAGGAATTGCTATAAACATTTCTTCACTAGCATCCTCATACATTTTATAAAACATTGTTTTCGCATTTTTCACGATAATCGCAATCGTTTCTGTGGGAATTGAAAATGGAATGGATCCACCAACACTCATTTCTGTTTGAATACTTTCAATAAAATCATTTAGACACTCAACAGCTTCGGCGTCAGTACAATCAACTAATGTTCCAACTTTACTCATTATTGAAATGTTCGTTTATATAAGTATTTATGACACTAATGCATTCCGACAAATTAGTTGAATATATCTCAAGATAATTTAAATTATTTTCTTTGGCTATCTTTCTTTTTTTAACATCCCGGATTGACCATGTGTTAATACAAAATTTTTTAATTCTTCTTTAGTCATTTTATTGATATAAACCTTTATTACCGAAATATCCACCAAAACCATTATTATAAATAGGTTGATACATATTCATATTCTTATAATTTTCATAAAGGTTGTCAAATTGTTCATCCATTTTTTCATCATACATTTTATAAAAATCAGCATTTTCAGCCAGTCCTAGAATTTCTTCCATCATAACTTCAAAATAAGGATGGTCAAAAATAGCTGTTACATCCACAACACTCATAGCCAAATCATCGTGGTCCCTACTTGCTTTCCAACTATTACCTATTTTTGAAAATACCTCAAACTCACCAACAGTATCATCATCAGTGACTATGATATTATCATTCGCGATATATCCTTTAAGTGCGATACACATAACTGGTTTATTATCAGATCTGACTTTCAATCCATACTTTTTAACCTTTGCCTCACTTGAATGACTGAATTTCAAAACAGTTGACATATCATATTCATTCTTATCACCAAATACATTTTGAAGTAATCTTATAAATTCACCACCGAAAGCGTTATATTCACAAACGATTCTGATATTATCAGGACCGATTACTTTCATTACTAATATATAAACTAATTTTGCGAGTTGTTCTAATGTGATTGTATTTGATTTAAATCTACCAACTTGATATAATTGGAAATAATCAGATTTTTTTGTTTCTCTTTCCGTGTCTAATAAATCATTTAATTTATCTTTATCTTTTACACGAAGATTAAATAAATTTAAAATTGAATTATCACCACCACCACCTTCTGCAAGGTCAATAGACATAACCCATCTCTTGTCTGGATTTTTTAATTCTTCTACATTAAAATCTGGTTTGAAAAGTAAATTTTCAAATTCATCTTCCCAATTTCTTTCAAGTTCTACGAGTTCTCTTCTTTTATATTTCACTCTACCTTTCTGTAATTTCGCAAGTGAATCTGGTGATAAAAGTGTATTACCAGTTGATAAAAATGAGTTTCCATATTGTCGCATAAACTCATCTTCACCACCACAATCTTGAATCATTTTTTCTTTCCAAGCATCATCTCTTCCTGGGACTTGCCACCAATCAACCCTAATAGGATGATATGAATTCCTACCATCAACCGCACCTTGATATATATCAAAAAACTTATTATAACCATTTGGTGTTGATGTAACTATAATTTTAGAATCTTCCATTGAAGAAACTGTAGGCATAATATTTTCATAAAACTCATCTAATACATGTGGTTCAACATGTGCAAACTCATCAAGATATAAAGTGTGAATTGTATAACCGATAAATGAACGCTTTGTTGTTGCCTGTGCAATAATTCTACAGCCATTATCAAATGTCATCATCGCCTGATTATTTACCTTGACACCGGGTTTCATAAAAAATGGTAAATAATTCATCATTTCTTTAATCTTATCCATAATTTCAACCGCTGTCTGAAATTTATTTGCAGCCACACCTATATTTTTATCATAATTAAATATTGTATTGTGCATAATAAAAATAGACGCCGTAATTGTCTTACCACATTGTCGTGCGGATAATGTACAGCAGAACCTATTATTACAATAAGATTTTAACATTTCTTCTTGATAATCTCTCAATGTAAT
>CAMEUD010000160.1 GCA_945937975.1 uncultured Clostridia bacterium | reverse complement strand
ATTTTAATAATTGGAAAGATTATTTGGAATTAAAATGATGAAATCTATCATAAATAGTTCTTTATACAATAAAAAAATATTGCAAATCATAAGATTTGCAATATTATTAACTTTTACAAACTATTTAATACTGATTTATGTTTTTCAATTTTTAAATCTTTCTTCAAAATATTAAGATTCATATTTTCAAATATTGAGTAATTATCATTTGATAATGTTTCAAAAACTTTATCAAATACAGTTTTGTTATTCAAAATACTTAATTTTGCACTTGTTAATTTTTCAATATCACTTAATTGTAAATTAAAATGTTCCATATCATTTACTGTGAATAAGTTTTGAACTTTCCCACCATAGAATATAATGTGAACACCATATTCTGAAGCAACTAAACCTGATATTGCACCAAATTCGCCTTTATTGTTTAATTTTCTTGATGCATCATTGAAACTTTCAACCATTTTACTTGTTTCTGTTCCAATTACATACATATATTCTGCATTTTGAACACCTGTGTCTTCGCCATACTTATATAAGTAATCTCTAAATATTTGTGCTTTCTTTTCATCTGTTGTTGCATTATTTAATTCAACTTGTAAACTATTTAATAAATCATTTACATAAATTTGTTCGCCATCAATAATTTTTCCATCGTTATCTCTAACTTTTGCCAAACAACCATTTATAAGTTCTGCTTTTTTCTCTGCTTTTTTTGCTGGAGTAAGGTACGCATCTTTATCAATATTTGCATATTCTGTTTTTTGGTCATCTGTAAATTTTATTAATAAGTTTGAAACAAAGAAATAATTATCATCTGGAACATAGTATACATCTTTGAAACTTTCAAGCATTGCTGTATCATATGCTGATGAATCACTTTCATATTTATACTTTGATTCAAGTACAAGTGATTTATATTTGTCTAATACTTGTCTTACAGAAATTGTTGAATAATTTTTATCACTCTTGTAAAACTCTTCTAATTTTGTTATATATTTGTTTTCTGATGAATTTTTGAGTAATTTTTCTGCATATCTTTTAAGAATACTTGCATTGTCTGTTGAAAGATTTCTTCCTTCTTCATTTTTCTTTAAAACATACATAAGTCTTCTGTAAGATTCTTTCATTACCTTTGATTCATTATCTGTTCCTTTTGGATTTGCATAATCATTAAAAGCATTGATTACTTCATCAAGTGATGAAAAATATGTTGATACTTTTGCGTCTTTACTAATAAGTTTTATTCTGTACTCTTCATTTTCATACACAACTTCTGCTGTTGGTTCATATGGTGTGTATTTTACAACATCACTGCTATCTTCATTGCTTGCATCTTCTGTTGTTATTTTCCATTCTTTTTTTACTGCTGTTACATAACTTGAAATGCTTGATTTTAATGATGTGTAAACTTCATCATAAACTTCTTCCATATCATCTTCTATTGAAACAGTCTTTTTTGCATGGTTAAGTAAAACATATCTTGAAATAAGAACATCTAATGTTTTGTTTATTGCATCTTCTTGGCTTGTCCCCTTTTGTGTTAAACTTGAACCATAACTATTGTAAGCATTGATAAATGCTTCTGTTGTTATTTCTTCCTTTGTGTTATCAACATATGTTATTGTGCATACTGATTTGTTGAGATATGCATCAACATCTCTTGGGAACAAATCACAACCTGTAAGCACGAATGCTGTTACCATAAGTAAACATAAAAGTAATCCTGTAAGTTTCTTTTTCACGGTAATTCTCCATTTTTATAATTTTACTAAAGTATTATATATTAACACCCCAAAAAAATCAATCAAAAATTAATCATTTATACAATCATTTAAAAATTTTATTACAAAGTCTAGTTTATCAACTACACTCATCTTTGATAAATCCATTTCAATTATTGGCACATCTTCAAATTTTAATACCATTCTATCCTTTCTGTCATGCAAAACATTTGCAACTTTTTCTGAAACGATCTCTTGCTTTGGATAAAGATATATCTTTGATGCAGTTGGAGATAATAGTATTCTTTTTGCATCAATCATTGAACCCAAGTTCTTAATTAATGCAAGTTTTAGCAAATTATTTAATTCAACTGGCACTTCTCCAAATGCTTGGCTTAAATGATTTTTTACATCAATCATTTCTTTTGTTGAACTAATCTTGCTTATTTCATCATAATATTTGATTTTATCTTGTTCATCACTGATATAATTTTCTGGAATGTAAGCTGGACAAACAATATCAATTTTAATTGGTTTTATTTCTTTTTCTTGCTTGCCTTTAAGTTCACTAACTGCTTCATCTAAAAGTTTGCAGTAAAGTTCGTATCCAACCTTTTCCATATGTCCATGCTGTTCTTTCCCAAGAACATTACCTGCTCCACGAATTTCCAAATCACGCATTGCAATCTTAAATCCACTGCCAAGTTCTGTAAATTCCATAATAGCATCAAGTCTTTTATAAGCATCTATTGACAAAACTTTGTTTGGATTAAAGGTGAAATATGCATATGCCATTCTATCACTTCTACCTATTCTGCCTTTAAGTTGATAAAGTTGACTTAGTCCCAATCTGTCAGCATCAATTACAATTAAAGTATTTGCCATTGGTAAATCAATACCATTTTCAATCAATGTTGTTGCAATTAAAATATCATACTCACCATTGTAAAGTTTATAAATTGTATCTTCAAGTAATTTTTCGTGCATTTGTCCATGAGCAACGCCTATTCTGGCATTTGGAACGAGTGCTGAAATTTTCCTTGAAAA
>CAMEUD010000159.1 GCA_945937975.1 uncultured Clostridia bacterium | reverse complement strand
TTCATTTTAAGAGATGACAGGGCTTCGGCTAATGTTATCTCTTTTTTCTTATACTCATTGGCTATTGTTTTAAAGTTTTTTGGAAGTTTTAGTTTTGGGCGACCTAGGTGCTTGCCTTTTTCTTTTGCTATCCTTATTCCTTCGGCTTGACGCTTTTTTATGTTTTCTCTTTCATTCTCTGCTACAAAAGATAAAATTTGAAGAACAATATCACTTATAAATTTCCCAACTAAATTTTTACCTTCGGTTCGTGTATCAAGTAGTGGCATATCCAAAACTACAATATCCACATTAAGTCGATTAACAATATCTTTCCACTCATCAATAATCATATCGTAATTTCTGCCAAGTCTATCAATGCTTTTGATTATCAGTAAATCACCTGATTTAAGTTTTTCCTTCAATTTTTGATACTTGTCTCTTTCAAAATCCTTACCACTTTGTTTGTCAATAAATATTGTTTTATCATTTAATCCTTGTGCATACATCTCCACAAGTTGTCTATCTATATTTTGTTCTTTTGTGCTAACACGCACATAACCATATTTCATATAATCACCTCTAAAAGATTGTATCATCGGAAGTTTTATCTGAATGCACCGAAGGTATATTCAAGCAAAACAGATGTTAATTTAATTAGTAATGTTGATATTTATCATAGCTTTGTATTTGCAAATTTATTTTTAGATAAAATTAAATCAACATCACATAGATTATACCCAACAAAAAAAACTTCCACTTAAAATGTGGGAGTCTTTTCTTGTCCAAAAAGGTGTACCTTTATACACTCCATTTTTTTATAAAGTTGTTGTGTACTTAACTATTTTTTAATCTTTGCAAAGTCATTATAACACATTATTTTGTAAATTCTATACGAAAAACAAAATTTTTTCTTATTAAATAGACTAAAAAACAGATTTTTTTATAATTTTCTAAAAATCTACAAAGGTACACCTTTTTAGACAAAATTTTTTTAGTTGTGTCTTTGTGTAGTGAAAAAAATATGGCAGTCAAACTTTATTTTGACCATATTTGCATTTTACAATAGGGAGAAATGACTAGTGTTTGAAAATATAGATAATAGAACGATAATTCTTGGAGATGACCTAAAGAAAGAGCTAAAAGAAAATTCAAAAGTAAGGATAGCAGCGTCTTGCTTTTCTATATATGCTTTTAGTGAATTAAAGGAAGAGCTCTCAAAAATAAAGGAACTTGAATTCATTTTTACTTCGCCAACATTCACGAAGGATGCAATCTCCGACAATATCAAAAAAGAAAAGAGAGAATTTTATATTCCAAAGCAAAACAGAGAGAATAGTTTATATGGTAGTGAATTTGAAATAAAATTACGAAATAAAATGAGTTTAAAAGCAGTTGCAAAAGAATGTGCCGAATGGGTAAAAGAAAAGGTCCAATTCAAGAGCAATAAAACAAATGGCACTATGCCTAACTTTATTGGGATAAAAACCTCTGATGAAAAAATGATAAACTATATGCCAATTAATGGGTTTACAACAACTGATCTAGGTTATAACCAAGGTAACAATTTGTTTACTGCAATAACCAAAAGTGATATGGCAGAGCAGAGTAAATATTTATTCGCTATGTTTGATGAAATTTGGAATGATGAAAGTAAACTTGAAGATGTTACACAAAGAATTGTCGATTTTATAGGAACGGCATATCAGGAAAATAGTCCAGAATTTATTTATTTTATAATTTTGTACAATATTTTTAGTGATTATCTTTCAGATATAACCGATGATAAAATGCCAAACGAAGCAACAGGTTTCAAGAATAGTTTAATTTGGCAAAAAATGTATAACTTTCAAAGAGATGGCGTAGTTGGAATTATAAACAAACTTGAAAAATATAATGGTTGTATTTTGGCAGATTCTGTAGGTCTTGGAAAAACTTTCACTGCCCTTGGAGTAATTCACTACTATGATTTAAAAAATAAATCAGTTTTGGTATTATGTCCTAAAAGGTTGGCAGACAACTGGAATGACTATAAAGGAAATACAAAAACAAACATATTCTATCAAGACAAAATTAGATATGATGTTTTGTATCACACTGACCTTGGACGAACAAAAGGTTATAGCAATGGAATCAATCTTGGAACGATAAATTGGGGTAATTATGATTTAGTTGTTATTGATGAAAGTCATAATTTTAGAAATGATAATGTAAAAAAAGATCATGAAACAAGGTATGATTTTTTGATGAATCATGTTATGAAAGAAGGTGTAAAAACAAAAGTTTTAATGCTTTCTGCAACTCCTGTAAATAATAGATATAATGACTTAAGAAACCAGTTGTCACTTGCATATTGTGGGAATTTTAGCGAACTTGATGAAACACTGAATATAAACAAAAAGGTAGTTAATATTTTTAGAAGAGCACAGCAGGTATTTAATAAGTGGTCAAAACTTCCTGTGAAAGATAGAAAAACAAGTGACCTATTGGAACAACTTGATGTAGATTTTACATTGCTTTTGGATAGTGTGACAATTGCAAGGAGTAGAAAACATATTCAAAAATATTATGACACTTCAGATATTGGAACCTTTCCAAAAAGACTTCCTTCAATATCTGGGAATTGCAAACTTACGGAAAGAACAGATGTAAAACCACTTAAAGAATTATATGAACTGTTAGACAAACTTAACCTTAACATGTATGCTCCTGCAAATGCAATTTTGCCTTCAAGGAAATACAAATATGAATCACTTAATAAAAAAATAACAGACAATTTTATATCTGAAATAGCAAATCGTGAAA
>CAMEUD010000158.1 GCA_945937975.1 uncultured Clostridia bacterium | reverse complement strand
AACTTCTCCCTCCCTTTTTCTTCACTCTTTAATTTTTTCCCAAAAACAGTAATACTTATGCATAATTTTCATATCTTTGCAAAAAAATAGTTAACAAAGGCAATTAACATCATATTTTCATCAAAACTGGCATTTTTCAAGCCGAGTGCTTTAAAGTTCCAGTCCTTAAACATTTTCTCATAAAGGTATGAAAAAAATTTTCAAACTCAAACTAATAGTGGCAATCGGTATTGTCCTTGCCGCTACTTTCTCGGCAAGTGCCGACACCTACACGGAAGCCGACGCAGCAAAGCGCACTTATCTCGTGCCCTCAGATGGCGAACTGAAAGGCAAGAAGTTGCTCGAACTATCCTCCCCTGACCTACAAGGCACATACAGAATACTCTGCTTTGCCAACACCTCCTATAGATTAGACATTAGCGGCGACAGCCAAGACAACAAAGCCAATGTACAAATTTGGGATTCTAACCAAACCTTTGAACTTTACCCTACAGGTGGGGGCTATTACAGAATCAAAAGAAACAACAAAGTGCTCGATGTGACAAATGGTCAGGCAAACCCTGGCACCAACGTTCAAATTTACGAATGGAACGGGAGCGACGCACAACAATGGAAAATCCTCAAAAACGATGACGGATCATTCCAAATCGTGTCAAAACTCAACGAGAACCTGGCACTTGACATAGATGGTGCCACAAGTTCTGACAAATTCAAGAATGGCGTGAACGTGCATCTCTACACCAAAAACAACTCTGATGCTCAAAAATGGAAATTAATACCCGACAATCAGTCGACTTCTGTGCTGACTAAAGACGAGAGGGTTACAGACGCTTATTTCGAAAAATACCTGATTGAAAATTTCGCACAGGTTTACGATGAGGCCACCCATAAAATAATAGGGAAAGCCACATTGACGAAAAACTATGCCGACTTCGGACGAGCACACGGCGGTAGCAACGAGCACATCGTTATCGACTGCGAAACCATCACCGAACTGAACAATTTAGGCAACTATGGCGACTATGGGGCACTTGAAACCGATGCCAATAAGAAAACCTTCATAGGGGTTACCAACCTCAAAGGCATCGAATATTTCACCAATCTGAAAAGACTTGAACTCAACCGCAACATTGCTGGCGACGATAATGCCTACTTGGGAAGATACTCGCCAATTACAGAAGGAAACATCGATCTCCAATACAACACTCAACTTGAATATCTCGACCTCGACTACGGCACATTGAAAGAAGTGGGAACCACTGGTATCGACAAACTATCCGAACTCAAATACTTGAACTTGAACAACAACAATTTCAGCTATTTCGACATCACTCCATACCCTAATCTGGAACGGCTTGAGATGGCGCACAACTTCAATCTGATGGGCATCGACGCCAACAGAAATGAAAAACTTTTCGAACTTGCTATTTTCGACACGATGTATGGGTTTGACAAAAAATACTCGATGCAGAGCCTTATTGACAATTTCCCCAACTTGGCTTTCCTACACGCCTTTAGCACCTACACCGACGAATTGGATTTGAGCAAGCACACCAAACTCCAATCTTTATGGTTTCACAATTCAATTTGGGGAACACGCCAATTGCCAAAAGGCAACTGGCTGCACAAACTCGACCTGAGCGGATGCGTTGAATTGCGCGACTTACATGTGCAAAACATGCACATCTCCTCGCTAAACATTCCTTCAGGAAAACTCGGACAGCAGATTTCTGACGAATACAAAGACTTGCAATTCTGCCGAGAAGTGACTTCTAAATCTGAAGCCCGTGGGGGCATACTCAAGCCTTACGTTGACGTGAGCAACAACTATCGACACATTCAAGCCGACCTCGCAAAATGGTACAACAGTGGCAACAAAAAATACTACTATGTTTACTATCTGCGCACAAAATGGACAGGAACAGCCGACGAACCCGTGCTTTCGAAGAAAAAAGGGTACTACGACATCGTGTCATACGACAAGTACGTGGACGACAAGAGCCATTTGAACGAAGGCAACTGGAGCACAAAGCGAATCAATCTCGACAACACCCTTGCCGATGATGGATTCGACGACGACAAGGTGATTTCGTTCACTACCGCCAAATCTGAAGACACTTTCGGAAAACATGGCGTAAGCACGCACACCAATAATGCAGAAGACAAATTGTGCATGATTTCTGACAATAAAATCACAAACCAAGATGCTATTGACCCTGAAATCTTTAAAACATTCTCACTCAATGTGCAAGGTTGCGTATTCATATTGAAAGCAGGGTGCGCCGCCAATGCCGACTGCGACGATTCTTCAACTGCCCCAAAATCGGTCTGCTACACCTACAAAATTGGCACCAACGCCACTGGAGAACCTGTTATGGGACAATTCTTCTTCGACCTCGACTATCCTGCCAAGGGCGTGGTTACAGGAGTGGACACCATCAGCGCCAACAAGCAGGTGGAAAACGTAATCTATTACAGCCCTACAGGCGTGGCACACACCACTCCTTTTGATGGCATCAACATTATGGTTACAACATACACCGACGGCAGTACATCTGCCACCAAATTCGTCAAGTAGAACAATATCACCGTCATACAACAATTAATCCCTCATTCGTTAGTGAAGGCTAAAAAACGTGATGCTTTTTAGCCTTCACTTTTTTTAGAGTGAACACATTATACAGAGAATTAACAGAAGAAAAAACTATCGTCTTAACTCCTTTAACTTCTTAACTCCTTAACTTCTTAACTTCCCTTCCCCTCCCCCCACCAAGCAAATTAACAGAAGCCAAAACTATC
>CAMEUD010000157.1 GCA_945937975.1 uncultured Clostridia bacterium | reverse complement strand
CAATATCCCCATGTGGAGTATGAAAAACACCAATTCTTGCACCAGATTGCTTACAAATATGTTTTATTTCATAACTAAATTTTTCTTTTTCCATAAATTCCCTTTTAAATTATAAACATTGCATCACCAAAACTAAAGAATTTATATTTTTCTTTTACTGCAATGTTGTATATTTCCAAAGTTTTGTCAACTCCCATCATTGTGCTTACCAACATAATCAACGTGCTTTCTGGCAAATGGAAGTTTGTTATAAGAGCATCAACTACTTTCATTTTGTATGGTGGATAAATAAAAATGCTTGTATTTTCTGCTTTTTCATGAACTACACCATTTTCATCACTTGCACTTTCAAGAACTCTTACAGATGTTGTTCCAACAGCAATTACCCTTCTTCCTTCTTTTTTGGCAAGGTTTATTTGGTCAGCAACATCTTTTGTTATAACATAATACTCGCTATGCATTTTATGATTTAGTATGCAATCATCTTTTACTGGTCTAAAAGTTCCAAGTCCAACATGGAGCATTACTTCCAAAACAATAACACCTTTCGCCTTAACTTTTTCCAATAACTCTTTTGTCCAATGAAGTCCTGCTGTTGGGGCTGCTGACGAACCTTTTTCTTTGCTATAAACTGTTTGATATTGTTCATTATCTTCTAGTTTTTTCTTGATATAATGTGGTAATGGCATACTACCAATTCTATCCAAAATATCTTCAAATACACCATCAAAAAGGAATTCCACTTCGCATATTCCTTCTCCAACTATATTTGTCAATTTTGCACTTAATTCATCGTTAAATTTTACAATAGTTCCAACTTTTAGTCTTTTACAAGGTTTTGCAATGACTTCCCAATGTGTGTAATCTATTCTCTTTTGTAGGAGCATTTCAATTTTCGCACCTGTTTCTTCTTTTACTCCATAAATTCTTGCAGGAATAACTCTTGAATTATTCAATACAAGTACATCTCCTGGTTGTAGATAATCAATTATATCTCTAAAAATCTTATGTTCTACTTTGTCTTTTTTTCTATCATATACCAATAATCTTGCACTATCTCTTGGCTCTGCTGGGCTTTGAGCAATAAGTTCTTCTGGCAATTCATAGTGATATAAACTTCTTTTTGTTAATTGTTCGTTTGTATAATTTTCCATAGCGAAATAAGTTTACATTTTTTTATTTTTTAAGTCAAGGAAAAGAGAATGTAAACATATAAAATAATTTACATCTGCAATGCGTATAAAAAAAATAAGACAAATCTAAAAATCTGTCTTATTTACATTTTAAATTATTTTTGTGCCAAAACAAAAGTGAAATATGGCTTGTCTATTTGTCTAATATATTTTGGACATAGTTTTATTGCTTCTTCGCTAGCATAACTATCTTTCATTTCAATTATTTTGAATTTATTTTTAACAAGTGAATTTACTATTGTTGCATATGTTCTATGATATTTAGTAACATCTACATCATTCCAAATTAAATGTCTAACTCCTTCCCTATTATAGCCAGCAAATAAGTAATAAAATTTGCCATTTATAATCATTTTGCTTTCGCTATTTTCTTTTGTTGGTTCAAATGTTGTATTTATTGGACTTTCTTGTGAATATATCAAATAGCCGTTTGGATTTAACAAGTTATAAATATCATTCAATAATTTGTCAAAATCTTCTATATAATGAAAAGCAAGCGAACTGTAAACAATATCAAATTTTTGGTTAATATTGCTAATATCTTCCATTCTTAATACTTTATATTCTATATTTTTATCTCCATTAACTTTCTTGGCTTCTTCTATCATATTACAGGATATATCTGTTGCTAAAACGCTTTTTGCACCCATTTTTATAAATCTTATATCCATATTACCATCACCACAACCAAGGTCAAGTATTGTTTTTCCTTTTACATCAGGCAACATTGAAATCATAATTGGATTTTCTATCAAATTGTTTGCATTAATTTTATCTTCTCTCATTGATTGATATTGTTCAAAAAATTCTTGATTATCATATACATTATTCATAATTCACCACTATTAAGAATATTGTAACAAACTTTTTATGATATGTAAATATAAAAAAATCCACCAAATCGGTGGATTTTTTTAGTTTGATTTTTTTGATGTTTTGTTTTGTGTGTTCATTTTGTCCATTTCGCTTTTTACTGCATCTTCAGTTTTGTTTACAATCTCTTTTGCTTGTGGATTATATTTATACAAAAGTGCACCAGCAACCATTCCCAAAACGAGCCCACATATAAGGCCATCCTTCATAAAAAACCTCCCTATGCTAGTTTGCACAAAAAGGTTTATTTTATTACATATTATTTTTTATCTTTTTCAAGTAATGCCAATTTTTCTGCTTCAAGTCTTGCTTTTTCTTCTTCTTTTGCTTTTCTTTTAAAGAATTCCTCACAAGTGAGAGTCAAATCTTCCAAAACCAAGTCTATATACTTATAATCTTTGGTTTCAACATCGCCAAGAACTTCCAAAACGTCTTGTCTTGTGATGTTTTGTGCATTTTTAACTGATTTACCAATTACAAGTTCAGTTACAACACTTGATGCAACAATTGTCATAACATTGCCCATTGTTTTAAATCTTGCATTTGTGATAACTTCATTATCGTCTGCCAAAATATAAAGTTTTACAACTTCTGCACCATTGTCACCTTCAAGTTTTGCTGATCCATTTGAGCCCTGAAGTCCGCCAACGTTTGAAGGATTTTTAAATATTTCTAATACTTTTTGATTATACATTATTTTGCCCTCCCAGTTTTTGTTACAGGTGACATAGCTCTAAGTTTTGCAACTTGTTTTGCGAGTGTGTCA
>CAMEUD010000156.1 GCA_945937975.1 uncultured Clostridia bacterium | reverse complement strand
GTAACAAAAAAATGGGTAGGAAGAACAATTGGCGAATTAAACATTCGCAAAAAAATATGGCGTTAATATTATTGGTGTAAAAATTGATGAAGAGTTAACCGTTTCCCCAAATGCAGATTATGTTTTCCCAGAAGATTGCCATATTATTGTTGTTGCAAGTCAAGAATGTATTGAAAAATTAAAACAATAATTATTGAAAATAAAAAATAAATATGTTAATATCATAAGGGGGAACAAAAAATGACTTTAACAAAAGAACAAATAAAATACTTTATTGAAAATTATGGGAATGATGATGTATATTTTGACCATCATTACGAAGGTGCAAATAACCAATTTTTAATTGTTGAATTTTATCAACATTTAGGAAAAATGGTTTCACCAGAGAATATTGAGCAAGCAAAGTTAGACTTGGCAAAACGAAAAATTATGCCGGACATTATTGTTATAACAAAAAATAGTGCAAGAATTCTTAATGATGACACGCAAGACAGAACTCTTGAAAAAAATTATAAAGATTTTTTAGATGATTTAAAAAACGAAGATAATTTTGAAAAATAACAAAAAATTATCTACAAATAAACTTTTCAATTTGATTTTATTCTTTATTTTAATTTACCATAACAAATATTGAATAAATTCAAATTTAACTCCAACATTTTGCACAAAGTTATCTAACTAGTAAAAAGACTGTGAATATTATTTTGTAGAAAAAATGAAATATTTTAAAAAAGTTGTTGACAAAATTCCATTTATACTATATGATAATAAAGCGTTTTAAATCGTGTTTGGCGATGTAGCTCAGTTGGCTAGAGCGTGCGGTTCATACCCGTAAGGTCAGTGGTTCGAATCTACTCATCGCCACCAATAAATAATTCGCCAAATAATATATATGGTCCCATGGTCAATCGGTTAAGACATCGCCCTTTCACGGCGGAGTGAGCAGTTCGATTCTGCTTGGGATCACCAAAAATTCCAACCTTGGTTGGAATTTTTTTTATTGTTATATAAAAAAACATCTACAAAAAGTAGATGCTTTTTATATAACTTATTTATGCAACATCATAAAGTCCAAGGACTACACAAATTGATGCATTTAGCACAACACCAAGATAATCTCCAGAATCTTGGAAATCATCTGGAACCGTTGGAGCAATACCTCCTGGAGCAGCAGGATTGAAAGTTCCTAAAGTTGTAGCTCCTGTCATTATCATATATTTACTTTTAGTTTGGAATATTGCAGGTATTACAGGATTTGCTTTTGCATTTTCTCTTAAAGTAGCCATTATTTGGTCTTTACCTGTTAAATCCATTTTAAAACCATTGAAGTTTAATGTACATTTTGTTTTACCTTCTGTTGTGAACACATCACTTCCGTCATATAATGCGTATAAACAGTTAAAGGCATTAGCAGAGTTCATAAATGTTTTCGTATTATATGAATATCCTGTAATTAAACCGTTCATCGACTTAAGGTTTGCTGCCAAAGATGTTACACCCATATTATTAAACCATGCTTCTTGTCCTGTTACAAAATTTTCCAAAACAGAGTTTTCAACAACCATATTATTATACAAATCTGTATTTTCTTTTGATTTTGAATGATCAATAATTGCGAGTGGTCCACCACATCTCTTCATTTCGCTATTTTTTATTGTTATAGCAGATTTTCTCCATGTGTAAATCATACTAGAATATGAATCATAAGATTTTACACTATCAACAGCAAAACTTGCACTTTCTTCACTGAACCAATCAATAACATTAAATCTTGTTATGATATTTTTTGCCGATGCTTGGCAGTTATTCATTTTTACAAACATAAGTCCACCAGCATTTTCGGTTTCTTTTTCAGAGTGCTCGGCATTTCCAATAATATTTATATTTTTTATTTCAAAATGAGATGTATCTTTTGAATTTACATCTTTTCCAACTGCTTTAAAAAGTTGAGAATGAGAGATTTGGTCTTTTTGTGCATTTCCATCAAATTTTTGAATTTTGCTTACCTTTTGAACATCAATCGTAAAATAATTTCCATTAATAGAGAATTTTTCCCCATCTTTTAATACTCTTTGATATAAAGACCTATAATCTCTGAGTGAGCCCATAATATTTGGATAACCTCCACTTAATAAAGACTTAGAATCGTCATCTGATTCAGTATGAAATAAATATGTTGGTAAGTTGTTATTTTCAACAACCAAATTATTATGAATAAATACTGCACTTGTCGTTATTTCACCAATACCGGTTTCTTCTCTTTTTGCTGACCAGTTTGTTCTTTTGTCTTCTTGTGTTGTTACATTATCAATAACAGCAAGTCCATCAGCATCATAAACGTTATAACCTTTTTCAACCTTAAATTCAAAAATTACAGCATCAAATTCCGGATAATAAAATGGTCTTACTTCAATTTTAAATTGTTTGCCTATTGCATTGTCTGTAAAGTCAAAAGTTGATGTTTCATCATTATAAGAGACCAAATTATCTTTTGCTTCACCAACAAGTTCGCTATAAGAATCGCCATCGCCCTTTAAATAAATTTTTGCAACACTTTTGTATGCATTAAGAGTTATTGGTTCTTTTTGTTCGTTTAGTGCAGTGATGTTTGGCAAGAAAACAAAGCCATTGTCTGTGCCAACAGTGTAAACTTGTTCTCTATCGACAAATTCTGTTTCTTTGTTTTGCTTTTCTGCCTTATTTTCATTGTATGTATTCACGAAGCTAGGTTTCTCAAAACCGGTAATTTTATAAGAATCTTCAATTTTGTTATAAACTGTAATCTTAACTTTACATTCCTTATCCTTATAAGTTATTGTTAAAGTTTGATCGCCAATGATTGTTGTGTTTATTGTTGAAAATTCAACTTCACTATTGTCAACAAGTTCTTCAGTCTTATCAGAATAAACTGCA
>CAMEUD010000155.1 GCA_945937975.1 uncultured Clostridia bacterium | reverse complement strand
AAAATAATCGAAATAGCAAAATATTATGATTGGGAATCAATTTTTAGAGGTTCCCTAAAATAATTAATCAATAACAAATATGTCAACATCAAAAAACACAGGGGCCTTTTTTCTTTACAGCCCCTTTTTTATTATTCTTCAATAATTAAAACATTAATCTTCTTCGAATAAGCAGTGCAAGCATCTATAGCTATCATATTTTTTGTTATGAAAGGTTCAAACTTGGCTTTATCTCCAAATTCTTCGTATTTGTCCGGATTTTGTTCGTGCCATAATGCAGAACAATGCCAATGTCCGCAAACGATTGTTTTGTTTGGTTCGTAGATTTCATATCTAAACATTTCCACCGGATTTGACCAGCGAGCCTTTTCCCAGCGAGCCTTTCTTGCTGTTCGCCATTCGCTATCATAAAGACAACAATTCTCAACAATTGGTATCCAACCATGAACAAAAATGTAATGTTTTGTTTCATAGTAATCAATACACATATCTAGAACTTCTTGAAGTCTCGTTTCTTTTGCTATCTTTTTAAGGTCAAATTCGCTTATTTGCCATTCTGGATATAAGTCAACAATTGTTTGTGCCGTGCCATTACAAAGGTCGCCATAATCACTTGAATTTCTTTCAATCATTTGTTCCATCAAGTCTTCGTGATTGCCACGAATAAGAATTACTTTGTCTTTGTGTTTTAGAACAAAATCTATAATTTCTTTTGGTTGATGACCACGGTCAAACAAATCGCCACAAAGAATTATTTTGTGGTTAGGATTGTTTATATCAAAGCCTTTATCTTTTAAAGCATTTTGCCATTCATCATAAAATCCGTGAATATCGCCAGATACAAAATATTTCATAAAAACCTCTAATTTTAAACTAAATGCAATTTTTTTGTTATTTCAATAAAAAATTTTTTACTTCATAAGTCAAGTTTTGATTGAACTAACCTTTAATAAACTTTGCTAGTAAATTTAAGTTTGTTGAATGATATAGTGGTGCAAGTTTAAAAATATCTTGCTTGTTTAATTCGTTAAACTTGTCTTCATCTATTCTTAAATCATCAAAAAGCAATCTTTTTAAATTCTTAATAGTTTTCACAGGAGATATAGTATAAAGTTTATCACAAAGAGCTTTTTCAGGTGTCGCAATATGATAAGCATAATTTCCATCAACATTCACCATAACCCCATAACTAAATACATTATTAGGCACATCTCTATAAATAAAAGTTCCAAATTTATTAGTATAAGTTTTTATTTTCTTTTTGTTGAATGTCGCACAAGTAAAGACATAGACAGCTTCAGGTATTAAACCATATTCAGCCAAAGCATAATCAAACGACAAATAAGATGGTCCATAAATAAATTGTGCAAGCCTTGAACCATTAGTATTTGGATTGGTTTCATAAATGCCTTTTACCAAAGGAAATAACTTTTCCTTTTTAACATCTCTTGCTATTTTTCCATTTATATCAACATATTTACTATATTGTTCTTTCAATTGTTGAGCGGTAATAATCATAACATTTTCTCCAGATAATTGAATATTATCACATTTTCTGGAGAAAATCAACCTTGCAGTATTTAGAATTTTAATTTTCTAGCAAATCTTCAATATTACAACCTAACGCGTTTGCAAGTTTGTATAGGGTTTCACCTTGGGCTTTATTGATGTCGTTTCTTCTTTGTTCATACATTTGAATAGAACGAAGTTCAACACCTGCTTTTTTTGCTAGTTCGCTTTGAGATAGTTCATTTGCTTGTCTAATTTTTTTAAGATTGGTTATTTCTTGCTTTTTAAAATAGGTGTCTGCGACATCATAAAATTTTGTTACATCGGCTTCATGAAGTGTGAAATACAAATCAAGTACTTTTTCTATTGGCAAATTGTTGTTTATTTTATAAAAAGAATATCCTTTTTTGTGTTGATACTGGGCAAGTATCCAACCAGCCCAATAATACATATCTTTGTTTATATCTTCTTTTTCTGGAATATTTCTTTTACCAGCATATATTTCATTCAAATAATCTAATGCCGAGCAAGTAAGATATTTTGGATTGCCTTTTTCAATTTGTTTTGCAACATTTGAGTTTATAAAAGTGTTCCAAAAAATTGTGGGGTTAATGCCAATGTCAACAGCGTGTTCAAACATCACACCTAGATTTTCGGCAATATAATGCAAATATAAATCGTTATAAGTTTGTATCGCCATCTTTTATACCTCTTCTAATAATATCTATAATAAATAAATCATCACTTATAATCGCGTCTTTTCTAGTGCCGTTTAAATAATCATTTCTTGCTCGTTCGTCCCTTGCTTTTCTTTTTGTGTAATACTCAAGTTTGTCAGCAGTTTCAAAGCCATCAAAATGAAGTTTGTCAAATGCGAGTTTGCTGATTATAACCACTTGTTTTCCAAGTTGACCTAGTTCCATTGCTTTGCTTAATTGTCTAACTGAAATTGTGTTGTTTATAAAATCTCTTGCAAAACTAAAATATGAGTCGTCTGCCCTATAACCAATAACAATATCGTATTCATCAACATCAATATAAAAGTTTTTTATTAAATATTCTTTTGCTTGTTGAGATATTTCATTACTCAAATCAAAAGTTCTATGCTTTAAAAGTATGGCAACCCAATTCAATATTGAATACCTTTTGTTTGTTAAATCCAAAATTTTAAGACCAGTAGTATCAATGGAATATTTATTTGCAAATCCATTGTTTTCGTTATTGCTACAAGACCATTCTTTTGCAAGGTCCAAATTCTCCGTGCAATAAAAACCAAAACCATAATCATTTTCAGCTTTTCCTCCATGATAATATGGTTTTTCTATAATGTCTTTTGACCCGTGATAAATTACTAACTTTGACATACTCTTCTCCTTATTATTATAGAATAATATCATTATAATGATACAAAGTCAA
>CAMEUD010000154.1 GCA_945937975.1 uncultured Clostridia bacterium | reverse complement strand
GGCATTTTCAGGAAAATCTCTGGAACATTGTCGTAATATTCTGAAGATAAAAGGTATTCACGATGATTTCTATGATGAAAGTAAGTTTTTAGTGAGTTTAGATGAAGATGAATGATTTTTTTGTTATATTTATATAAAGAAAGGGTGATTTACCACCCCAAAGGGATGCGGGGTTAAAAACTTGAGTACCACATCTTTAAACCACATGACCCCTCTTCCGTACACTAAGGGTGGTTTCAAAGACCAGTTTCAAAGGGCATTTTTTAAAAGTTTACTCATTAAAAAACCTAAATTTCTAACTAATTTTTTTTTCATAATCAATTAAATTATAGATATTTAATTTCATTTTTTTAATTTTATTTATTTTATTTTTTATTTTTACCGCATTTCTGTTTTTTTTTCAGGGATGCGGGTTTTTTTTTCAACATAAATATCTAAAAAAAGATTATTATGGATGAAAAATTCATTGAAAATGAGGTGATTACCTTAAAAGGACAAGTAGAATATCTTGCTGGACTGATAAATTCCTTAAATGCCAGAGTAAAATATCTGGAAAATATGCAAGAACACTATAAAGAATACTTCAATGAAAAAATAAACAACTTAAAAGAATGCCTACACTGAAAAAATTTCAAAATCAACGACTTAAAAAAAGGGAAATTACTGAAAGCAAGAAGAAATCCCAGGAAATTTATAACACAGATAGGTGGAAGAAGTTAAGAAAAGCTAAATTAATGTTAAATCCTGTATGTGAGATATGTGGAAAAGAATTGGCTACGCAGGTACACCATAAAGATAGTTTTCTGAAATATGAAAATCTACTGAAAAGGAAAGAAGTTGCGTACAATTTTGACAACCTACAGTCGCTTTGTGAGTGGTGTCACATTAGATTGCATCGGGATGAAAGAAAAAAGAATATATAAAAAAACAGAAATATATGATGAAATATTTTAGCAAAGAGATTAAAAATTACAAGAAACAAGTACTTAAAATGTTGAAACGCATGAACTTACTTGAATGTGCAGATGAAAGTTCATTGCAACTCCTTTGGGATACTTATGAAATGTATTTGATGTGTAAAGAAGATATTAAGAAAAATGGTATCTCACAGGTAGGAGCACATGGTATGACTGTACATCCTTCAGCTACTTTGATGCTCAGATGTACCACAACAATGATTAATATATTTAAAGAATTTGGTGTTACCCCTAAAGCAAGACAATTAATGTTAGGTTTAACTACTGATGATGAAAATTCGCCTTTAAATGAGTTTCTTAAAAATGTAAATTAATATTATGACAGCAAAAGAAATAAGTATAAAGTATTGTAATGATGTTTTATCTGGAAAAGTGATTGCTGGAAATTCTATAAAAATGGCTTGTCAGAGATTTCTTAATGATTTACAGAGAGATGATTTAGAATTCAGAGATGATAAAGTAAATAATTTGATTAAGTTAGGACAATGTCTGAAACACTACAAAGGTAGTTCTGCAAATAAACCATTCACACTTGAACCTTGGCAAGTGTTTATTGCTGCAAATATATTTGGTTTTTATTGGAAAAATTCAAACAAAAGGAGATTTATACAATCATACACACAGATTGCAAGAAAGAATGGTAAGACTGCACTTAATTCTTTGTTCGCACTTTTCGCACTTTTCGCAGATGGTGAGCCTGCCGCAGAAGTTATTTCTGCCTCGGCACAATCCAGAGATCAAGCGGCAATCAGTTTCGACATGATTAAAACTTTTTCAAAACAGTTAGACCCTTCTGGAAAAACTTTAAAACCTTACAGGAATGAAGTCAAGATACCCAAGACAAATTCTCAATTAAAGGTGATTTCCAGTGATAGTAATTCTCAAGATGGTAAAAACATATCTTTTGCTATTCTTGATGAAGTTGGAAATGCCAAAGATAATTCGATGCATGATGTGATTATTTCGTCAATGGGTCAAAGAACTTCACCACACCTTGCCATGATCACAACGGCATACTTTGATAAAGAAGCACCTGCATACCAATTTCGTCTTTATTGTTTGGATATTCTAAATGGTGTTAAGAAAGATGACACTGTTTTCGCTGCGATTTACGAATTAGATGAAGGTGACGACTGGACCGATGAAAATTGTTGGGTGAAAGCAAATCCAAATTTGGGAATAACTGTTCAGTTAGATTATTTGCGAAGTCAAGTAAAGACAGCACTGAACAACCCAACCGACCAGACAGGCGTGTTGACTAAAAACTTGAATATGTGGGTAGAAAGTGAGTGTGTTTGGATTCCTAATTACAAGGTGAGAGCACAGATGAAACATATTGAGTTAGAAGATTTTAACCCAGATGAATGGTTATGTTTCTGTGGTGTCGATTTGGGATCTGTGTCTGACTTGACTGCTCTATCATTTTTACTAACGAATGGAGATGAATATTATGTGAAAAACTTTTATTTTGTTCCACAAGCGGCACTCAAAGACAAATTTATGTCTCAACAGTATAGAGAGTGGTCAAGAAATGGATATCTATTTGTAACTGAAGGGGATACAACAGATTATGCATTTATCACAGATATTTTAGTGAAGTGGCACAATGAATTGAATATAAGAGGGATTGCATATGATAGATGGAATGCGGCGTTTTGGGCTATTGATTGTACTGAAAAAGGACTTCCACTTGAAGAATATCCACAAAGTATTGGTTATTTCAACGCTCCAACCAGAGAAGTAGAAAGATTAATGTTGAATGGTAAAATGTTCATAGATGATAATCCAATAAATCTTCATTGTTTTGAAAATGTAATATTAAAATGTGATTATGTCGGTAATGTGAAACCAAAAAAAGATATGTCTTTAGGCCACAAAGTTGATGGTGTTATTTCACTTATTGAAGCTGTAGGACTTTATATAAAAGAGCCACATTACAGTAATGAGGTTTATACATTTTAAGGAT
>CAMEUD010000153.1 GCA_945937975.1 uncultured Clostridia bacterium | reverse complement strand
AATGTACTCCTATCTTAACAAAGATAAAGAAGAACTGTTTGCGCCAATGGTAAATTATGTAATTGTCAACGAGTTTTCTCAATTTGTTGAATTTGCAAACTTGTTAAACGACAAGGTGCTTAGTGTTGAAACACAAGGCGACATCACCACTTTGACAGCAACACTAGATTTGGGTTCTTTGCTCAACAAGATTGTTGCAAACATTGAGACAAATCACAGTCAACAAATTTTGGCTTTCGTTAACCAATTTTTAAAAGACATTTACAACGAAAGCATGACGGTAGATTCACTTGTTTCGGGCTTTACCAACACTTACACCACCCAAACAACATTTGGGCAACTTTTTGAATATCTAAATTCAAAACTTGGTTTAAACCTTACTCAAAATGTTACTTTGATGCTTGATGCTATGTACGAAATGGGGCAGTCGGATTTGGATGGCACTGCATTTATGCAAACAACAATTCATTCTGTGTTGCAAGAGCAAAAACAGGAATCCCCAAAGGAATATGCTTGGTATGATGGCACTGGTTCTTCCATAAAAACTTACATCATGGGCGAACTTACTGACCAAGAACTTACTTTGGATGCTTTGCTGGGCAAGACAAGCGACGAAGTAACCGCCTTGTTGACCGTTTTAAAGGCCTACACTTTGGACGAGGCAAAGTTGGTTTGGTCTGTTTCAATGGACGAAAACAACACCATAACATCAATGGATTTAAGCACTTCCATAAAGATTTCTACCGAAGTTGAAAGCACTAAAGTTTATTTGTTAGACTTGGAAGCAAGCTTGGATATGACCTTCAGCCAAATTGGAACAACTAGTGTAAATATGCCAGGGAGTGCTTCGTATGCGGATGTTGAAATGCAACTCGATTTAGACACATCTAACACACAGATTGTCATTCAACTTAATGACTATGCACAACTTGCTGACGACCTTACAATGAAAGGCTTTATGAATGGTTCCGAAGTCGAAATCACTGTTGCAACTTATGACAAAACAACAAAAACATTAAAGATTAACAGCGCTTGGGCAATCGAACAACTTGAAGCCTCTAACGAACTTTATTTAGAGTTTGGTGACAATGGCGAGGGTTCCGCGTTGTATTACTTCAATATTTCTCAAACTCCACAACCAATCATTGAATAACAAAAAAAATGACTGGAAGTTTAAAGACTTTTGAAACTTGCAAAAAGAGGATTATACTTTTTTACAGTATAGTTCTCTTTTTTATTTAATCTTGTTTCAAAATCAACTGACTAAACAGTTCTTTTTATTTTAATTTTTTAGTCTAATTTATATTTCTAAAAGTTTTTTAACATAATCGGTATATTGGGTTATATCAGTTAAAACTTTCATAACAGCTTGACCCGGATGTTCCCATTCACCATTATGTGTCCATTTGACTTTGCAAACATGTTTATATTCATTGCGATTTTCATCATAATAATATTTTGATTCTACAACCCCTCGACCCACTAAAGTATGCATCCCCTTTTTTACAAATATAATATCGCCAGGTTTCATTTCATTAGCAAATTGCCATAATGCATGTGCTACATTCCTGTATGTTAGGGTAGGGTCTCTTTTTTCTTTTAAAGCATTTTTTATTTCTTCTTTTGAACTGTATTGACTTAAATCTCCAATTTCATCCCAACCAATACCCATAATACTTTTGTTATAAAATTCATCCCATTTGCTTGCATTATCGCCAGGAGAATAAATCCAGTAATGAGCACTATTTTTATCTTCTTCTAGATTGTGTTTCTTTTCTTCATCAATTTGTTCTTGTTTCATTTGTTGATTTACTTCTTCTGAATATCTCCATGCTTCAAAAGATAATTCTTTAAAGTCTTTAAATTCACTTTTTCCAGCGCTTAAATATTCTTTTAATTTTTCAACGATTGTAAAATATTTTTCAGACGATATTTTTGGCTCAACTTTTGGTAAAGTATCTACAAAATCTGTTGGTATCTTTCCAGATTCATAGATATACCACTTATTTCTACTGTCTAAATTTAAAAATGTTTCTGGAGCGATCAATAAAGCCCCATTGTAATTTTACTATTCCCATTACCTTTTTTATTTATAACAATATCAAAATAGTAGGATAATACCTTTCTGTTTTCTTGAGTTGAATGATTGGCATAGTTCAATGCACTTTCAAACAATTCCCAAAGTTCGTCAATATCGTTTTCTGCACGGAGATTAGAAAAATAATAAAAAGTAGCATTTTGATTATTTAAAACGGGGATACTGGCAAAAGATGTTGGTAATTTCGCTTGTATGTTTAATTTCTTTGCAAAGTTAGACATTATTTTAAATCTATTATCCTTAGTGATGCCTTTATTAAATAAACCAAAAATTGTAAATGGGTCAATATCTATCAATTTGTTATCAATTTCTAGTGTTGGCATATTAATTTCAGAATCTTTATATACACTTTCAACAATAGAAATAAGTTCTTTTCTATTCTCTTTATACTTTAAAAGTTTTTAACTAACAATATGTTGTGATAAATTGTACCATCCAAATTATCATCCCATTTTTGGTTTGTTGGCTTGAAGTTGTTTTTTTCGTAAAATCTCCAAGCCCTTTTATTTTCAAGTGAACACCACAAAACAATTCTTTTATAACCAGAATTTATTAAAAAATTTTGGACAAAATCAAAAGCTTTTTGAGCAAACCCTTTGCCACAAAAATCTTTTTTGAAATAAATAGAATCTATAATAGCATCAGTTTCTAATGCGTTTTTAATATTTGATTTACCACAAACAATAACTCCAATTGGTTCATCTTTTTCATAACACAAAAACATTTGTATTGTTGGATTTGAACTGAGTTCATCAAAATACTTATCAAAATCATTTTCAAACTTGTCTAAAAAATTGTTGGGTATATCTTTATAATCCGAAAAGCCTTGTCTTAACGCAGTTACGTATGTT
>CAMEUD010000152.1 GCA_945937975.1 uncultured Clostridia bacterium | reverse complement strand
ATATTTTTTATTATGATTATTAAAATCTTTTAATCTACTCTCTATCAAATCTTTAGGAAAAAGAATATCATCATCTGCACTAATTATAATATCATCATCATTTAAAAAATCTAATACTGGAAATATTTTTTTAAAACATTTTGTATTTTCCTTAACCCAATTGAGTATCAATGTTTCATTTGAATTAAACAATTCTACTAAATCAGTTGGTAGTTCTTTTTCTTTTTGTGGAAATTCATCACTACTTAATGTCAAATAAATTCTGTCTGGAAGTATAGTATTTTTTAAAATGGAATCAATAATATTTTTTACATTATCGATTCTTTTTTTCCATGATGTCATTGCTATAACTACCATTTTTTTAATTTTTATCCTTTCAAGTATTTATGTAATAGATTGCAATCTAAAAATACAAAATAAACAATTACAACTATGGCTGAAATTATTGAATCTACTCAGAATCATGTTCCATCAAATGGTAAAGTCAACGCGGCTTTAACACTTGGTATAATCGGAACAGCATTATCTGCGTTGAACACAAGTGGAGGTATATTTGGTATGGTTCATGGTAATTGCAATACAAAAGCAAACACACCTTGTGGTGGTGATGCGGGCATAACCAATGAAGAACTTTATCTTGAAAGAACACAATGTCAGAATTATCTTAATATGACCAAACAATTTTATGAAGGTAAGATTGAAGGTAATGAAAGATTAACAAACGCTTTCTTTGATGCGTATAAAAGAGACATTGACAACACATGTGCCTTATACAAATCTCAACGCGACTCTGATGATGCACTCTCAAGGAGAATTGATGAAGTTGACAAGAAAGTTGACATTATGGCAGCAATCAGACCTTATCAAGATGCACTCATTAATGCCAAAATAGACAATAACGCATTAGTTGCGGATTATAATTTGTCAAGACGAACTTGTCATATGATCACAGGACAATTAGTATTACCATCTACTCCAGCTATTACTGGTTATGGTAGTTACCAGAATTGTCCAGTACAAAATTCTTAATACAAAATAAAATGTCAAGTGATGAATAATTTTTTTTTAAATCAAGATCCATTGTTGAATCAACAGACTTATGATAATCCAACACCGATTATGTTTCAACAAATGCCCAATGCAAAAGATTGTATTGGAGAATTAGATAGAACACTTAAAGGATTAAGTCCAGCGGTGTTAGCCAAATTAAGCGAGAATACGATGTTTAACAGACTTAATTCATCTTTCCAAACAATTGTTCAACAAGAGTTATTATCGCTCGTCAGAAACAAATTAAACCTTAATTCTGATGTTGTAAATAATGTTAATGAACAATTAAGAATTATAGATGAAATTAAAAAGAATGTTGAATCTGAAAAAGAAGAATCTTTAAATGAGATGAACGATTATATGAAAAATTATTCTCACTTGACATTTGATGAGTATAAGAAAATAAAAAATGGGAAACCATTGAAAGAACCTAGAAAAGAAAAGCCAAAGAATTATGAAAAAAGAAGAAATTGAATATAATATAAAAAAATATGTCTATAAACTTATAGATGATATGATACCTGAAGATAGTATCTTAGGGAAAATCGAAAATAGAACAGCAAAATATTGGGTTCAACAAAATCAATGGCGACTTGATAAAATATTATCATCATTGGTTGATGAAAATGGTTCATTGGACCCAAACCCGCTCGTAGAACAGTACAAAGAAGCACTGTTCGAGGAAGGAGAATTAAGATTGTCAATAAAAGATATAGTACCAGAAGTGTACAAAGAAATAGTACCTGATAAAATTGTATTATTTACTGTGGATGATTTGTATCAATTATTTGGAATATAAATAATATATGAGTTATGGAAACTTTCTTAAACTATATAGGTGATAATTATGATAAGGTCAAAAGAAACTTATTAAAACTATGTAACGGTTTTAATGAGGAACTATTTGATGAAGATATATTTCATGACACAATTATTAAAATAGATAAACATCTCGGTAAAAAAGTTCTTAATGATTGTGAATATGAAAAATATATGTGTAAATCATTTAGAACCAATTTAGTGAGAGAAAAGTTATATCACAGAAATAGTAAAACTGATCATCTGTTTGATTTTACACAATATAACCAACCATTTACTAAAGATTATGTAGAACACACTATTGATTTCAATATGGTATTAAAACTACTTAATCAAAAATTTGGATTAAAAATGGCACGAGCATATATTGATTGGTTAAGCGGATATAATATAAAAGAAGTTATGATAAAACATGAAATAGATTCTGGTTATTATTGGGTGAAAAAAATTACAAACTTTATTAGGGGATATTATAAAAATAAAATGATGATATATTAAAAAAAAAAAGAGTGAATTTAAATTCACTCTTTTTATTTTATATTAATCATTCAAATTATGCAGGAAGAGTTTCCAACCAAACCATTTCTGCTTCAGTTTTAATTGAATAATTGTGATTACCATCTGTACCACTATCAGAAACAGTAGTCACAACATTGATACCACAATCAACGAGATTTTCTTGAAGTTCACCACTAATAAGGGTAACGGTATCTTTTGCAGGAATACCAAGAGCGGTAATATCTGCTTTAGCAACAGTGGTAGCAGCACTTACATGACCAGTTGCATCTGTTGTGATTTTGTATAAACCACTTGCTTTTGCAGTGTATGATGGGTGAGTATAAACCTTAGTTTCGACGCCATTAATCTTAATATTACCATTAACTGCACTTGCCTCTACTTTTGTTGAACCAACATTTTCAAGTCCTGAAATTCTAGTATTTAAATCATTAAGGGCATCAGCAACAGTTTCTTCATTCGCAGTTAATACATTTCTTACATCATCAACAGTTGCAATACCTTCAACAGAACCTACAAAAGCAGATGTTGATTCATCCCATGAACCGATTTTACCATAAGTTACAGAAAG
>CAMEUD010000151.1 GCA_945937975.1 uncultured Clostridia bacterium | reverse complement strand
GATGTAGAAAAAATCAAGAGAGAAAATTTTTCTAATCCACAAAGACAAGATGAATATGGAACAAGTGTTATAAGCATTCAATTTACAAGAGGGAAAAGTTGTGTTTTATCTATAAAAAACAGATATAATCACAAAGTGGCAAACCCAGATGCAACCTTTGGTAATAATCTTGATAATATCATTCCGGGGCTTACGGACGCTTTTAAAAAAGAGTTTAATCTTAATGTTGATATATCATCAAACAAAGATTTCTTTATTGATGGATATGTAACAGCAAGTAATGGGAAAATTTATAAAAAGATATTGGAACTTGACGGCAAAATTTTCTGTGAAAATAATTATGTAATTTATGACAATGGGGAGATAGAAAATTTTGACAAAGCACAATATTTGTTAGTTGAAAACTATTTGTTTGATTTTTCAAAAAAAACTATTCTAAAAATGGATGTGCCAAGAAGTAACGATTCATTTTTGAATAGCATTGGAACCATTAAAGATATGAAGATTACTGTAGATAAAGATAAACGTAAAGTAATCACAATAACACCTAAAGATGGCGAAAATATTACTATTGTGGCAGACAGAGAAAACCATTTTGTTGAATACCATAATAGCAATGTAAAAGAAATTGGAAACGAGTTTTTCATGCATAACAACAGAATGGAAGTTTTTGATGTTCCAAATGTTGAAAAAATAGGTAATTTTTGTTTATATAAAAATGTTTTATTAAAAACTCTTTGTGCAAAAAATGTAAAACATATTGGAAGTCAGTTCTTGGAGTTTAATGAAAGTTTGACAGAAATTGATTTGCCGGAACTAAATATGGTAGAAAACGATTTTATTGCTTTTAATAAATCAATATCACAAGTCAATTTGCCAAAACTTCAATATATTGGTTCAAGATTTTTAAAAGATAATGATAGCCTAAAAGTAGTATTTTTGCCTAGTGCGAAATTGATTGGTTATAACTTTTTATTCAATAACAAAACAATCAAAGAACTATATTTGCCAAATGCAGAGATTATTATGAGTTCATGTTTGTGCTATAACAATTCCCTTGAAAAACTTAACATTGCAAATGTAAAGGAAATAGGGGACTATTGTTTTGAACAAAATCAAACTTTAACATCACTATATATGCCTTATATAGAAAAAATTGGTAGTTGCTTTTTTAGTAATAGCAATTCACTAAGAAATGTAACAATAAAAAGGAATGTGTGTTTAGGGTCAAGAACATCATTAAACGAACCAAACTGTGCGATAACATATGTTGATAGTCAAAAAGGGCCTTCAAAAGAATAATAAAAAACAAGACAAAAGAGATTTCTCGCTTGTCTTTTTTTTTGCTTAATTTTGATGATTTGCAATTGCACTTGTTGCCAAGAAATCACACCTGTTGTTATATTCATTATCAGCATGACCTTTCACTTTATGCCAAGTGATTTTATGTTTTGACATCAAGTCCAAAAGTTGTTGCCAAAGTTCAACATTTTGAACAGGTTTTTTATTCGCAGTTTTCCAACCCATTATTTGCCATTTTTCTATCCATTTTTCCAAAAATGCATTAACAACATATGCAGAGTCGGAATATATGTCAACATTGCATGGTTCTTTTAACATTTCAAGTGCTTTTATAACAGCAGTAAGTTCCATACGATTGTTTGTTGTGTTTTCTTCATAACCGCTTTTTTCTTTTTTGTGTTCGTTATACATCAAAACACAACCCCATCCGCCTTTGCCGGGGTTTCCAGAGCAAGCACCATCTGTGTATATAGTAACATTTTTCACTAATCAAAACTCCTAATAAAAAACTCAGTTAAAACTTTTGCGAGTAACTGAGTTCAATCTGGTGCGCCCAGAGGAGTTCGAATCCCCAACCTTTGGTTCCGTAGACCAACGCTCTATCCAGTTGAGCTATGGGCGCATATTAAATTATACTTGTTCTTTGTTTAAACCACAAAGAAACAAAGGTTATATGCTTTTAGTTTTGCTATGGGGCATATTAAATATGTAATAGTCAAAAAACTATCGTGTAAATTATATTACACATAAATATATAAGTCAAGTCAAATTAAAAATAATCTTTACATTTTATTTGAAATATAGTAAAATTACATATGAAAGGGTAGGGAATGTTATGAAAGTATTAAAATGGTTTCTTAAAACAATTTTAGGTTTAGTTATTACAGTTGCTATTATTGTTGGTGGCGTTTTTCTTTTTGTAAAAATTAAATATGATATAAACCCATTTGCACTTATTAGTGAAGTTAATATTTTAAATAAAGAAGTAAATGAAAATGAATTGTTTACCAATAAATTCACACAAGAAGATATGGCAAGTGCAAAACAAGTGGCAGATGCACATATGCCAGGCTTAATTACTTATGACGAAGAAAATGATACATATAACATAGGTGATAGTTTGTCTGAACCATTAGTTCTTTTGGATATGAATTTAACAGATAAACAATGTGGTGCAATACTTAATAATTTGATTAGTCAAGATGCTTCAAATGCACAAGTAACAATAGGGGACAAAACTATTGATATAAATTTGGTTCAATTAAGTTTTGTTAAATTAGATATTGCAACAAAAACAGTAACAATAAATATTGTTGTAAAAATTGATTTAAGCACAATAAAAGCAGATTGGAAATCTTTCCCAATGAGTTATGTTGCAAAAAAAGTTCCAGATGCAATGTTCTTTTCATCAACTTTGGATGTAAAAAAATTAGATAATACTTTCAGTTATGAAGTTTCAAGTAACGATTTGACAATTAACAACTTGAATAGTGAACAGACAAAAGACTTTGTAAAAGCATTAAATGCGTTCTCGAAAGTTGGCACAAGCGAAGAACTAAATGTAAAAATAGGTCAAGCATTTGTTGATGGACTTATTGGATATGATGATAATCATAAAGGTTTTGCATATGCACTAAAAACACTTGGTGTAAAAGATTATAATTTTGAATTAAAAGATGAAATAATATATTTTGTTTTAATTCCAAAGATTTAATTTAAAGTAACATATTTTTCACAATGTGTTAAAATAAAATACGCTT
>CAMEUD010000150.1 GCA_945937975.1 uncultured Clostridia bacterium | reverse complement strand
TCCATCAACAACTTGTGGATTAAGTTGAACATCAACATCACTGTTTTCTATTGGTTTTGCTTCTTCAATACCACTCAAAAGTTCATTTCTTAATTGTTGTTTTATTACGGTATCTGCCATTTGTGCCATTTGAGTTATGCGTGAATCTTTTATTATATACCTTGTCAACCAAATGGTAAGTGAAACAATTAAAGCAATAAACATAAACAATACAAGAATTGCAAGTGCAAAACCATTTGAAATTATCTTTGCAAGAACATTATCCAAGAATGAACCAATAGGCATATTATTTACAATAGCAAAAGTCATAAATGTGCTTATTGCATTATTTGTGAAATGCATAATCATTGTTGGATAAATACTTCCACAAGACAAGGCAACATAACCAAAATAAAAACCTAATATTGTTGCATAGAAAAATTGATTGATGTTAAGGTGCATAAGTCCAAACAAAAGTCCAGAAAGTAATATCGCTTTTTTTGCTCCCAAACATTTATAATTGTTAAGTAACATTCCCCTGTGTGCAACTTCTTCGCAAATTCCTGGTAAAATTGCAGTTGTAAACAATTCCAAAAACAATAACCAAACAGGATAACTTGTCATACTCACACCACTTGATGATGATTCATAGCCAAGTCCTTTTAGTACAACAGAGAAAAATGATGCAATAAAAATTGTTATTATATAAACAAGCACACCTAAGGCAAGTGAACAAAAAAATGTTTTTGCTGTTATTTTTTTAAAGCCATAATCATTTAATGTTTTTCTTACTGGTTGTTTTCTTAAATATGAAAACAAAAATACTGGTAATGAAAATGCAAGACCTATTTGAATAATAGCATTCAAAATGTAGCCCATAACTTCGCCAATATCAAAGGTTGCAGATATAATTCTTATTACAACAAAAAATGAGAGTATTAAAAAATACACAAAATTACAATCAAATAAAGCATTTCTTTTTTTAAACATATCAACCTTCTAAAAACTAATTAAACTAACAATCCAAAGAATTATACCCACAAAAACACCTACCCATAAATAAACATTTGTTTTTGGGTATATATCTTCTTGATAATCACCAAATACCAATTCTTTTTTTTGTGTTTTGCTTGGTCTAATCAAAAATTTGATTATTGCAAATATGAGTAACCCAGCAGTTATTGCATATATAATTGATGAAAAAATATTAATAAACGACAAATCAAAACTAAATTCACTACTTATATTGTTGATTTCCATAATATATCTATTCACAACAACAATCAAATTATTACAAAAGTGAATAATCATTGAATATAATATATTATCAGTTTTATACACAATAAGAGCAAAAACACAACCAGCCAAAATTGGATATATTGTTTGACTTATTGAAGCGTGCATAAGCGAAAATAACAAAGCACTATATATTACTGCTTTTTTCTTTCCATAAGGTTTTAGACCATTAAAAATTATTCCCCTAAATATTAATTCTTCAAATATTGCAGGAAGAACAGCCATTGCAATAATATTGAAAACAAGCCAATAGCCATTGTTGATTGGCAATCCCCAACTTGTGTTTGGTTCTATGCCAAATAATTTAAAAATGGCATCAAACATTGACACAAAATTATTAAACCCAAAAACACAAATAAATGCAATTAATATACACAAAAAAACATTTAATATGTCAAGTTTAAAATCAATATGTGATGCTTGTAGATAATTAATTTTTCCTTTTTTATTGATAATCACATACACGATAAAAAAAGCAAGTGGTGAAGCAAGAGTTGAAAGTACCAAAAACCAAGGGGCTTTTAAAACACCCTCATAATTTGTTCCAGACAACCCTGCAACAATACTTGCAACAACAATTAAAACTAACGCAATAACATATGGTGCAAAAACAGAAAAGCAAAATGTTTTGCCAGCATCATATTTTGTATAAAAATTTCTTTTTTCCATAAGGACATTTTACAATATTATACAAAAAAGTGCAAACTATTTTAGTGTTTTAGAATATGCTACATTTTTTCTTGCAAATTGTATCTAATCTCCATTTCTTTGCCTTCACGAATTAGTTTTATATTTAAAATATCTCCACTATTATATTTGTAAATTTCAAGTCTTAAATCTAACACAGAATTAATTTTTACATTATTTATTTCAAGAATTATATCTCCATTTTTAAAACAATTTTTACTTTCACAATTTTGGTCAATTCCTGCAACAAACACACCTTTTTGAGTTAAATCTATTTTATTACCTTTAAAAATTGCAACATCATTATCAAGTGAAAAAATGCCCATATATGAAGATTTCCAATTAGAATTTTGACTTATATTTTTTACAATGCTACTACCAATACTAATTGGAATAGCAAATCCAATACCTTCGGCTTCACTGGCTTTTAAGGTATTTATTCCAACAACTTCACCTTTATAGTTAATTATTGGACCACCACTATTCCCTGGGTTGATACTTGCATCATGTTGAATTAAATTTTGCATATAAGAAACTGTTCCATTACTATTTTCAAGTTCAACAGTCCTATTTATTGCTGAAATAATACCTTTTGTTACTGTATGCCTGAAATCAAGTGAAAGTGGTGTTCCTATTGCGATAATATCTTCACCAGTTTTTACTGTTTCATTTGAGCAAACAAGATATGGCATATCCTTTGATGATTTAATAACTGCCAAATCCTGAGACTTATCTTTCCAAATAAGAGTTGCACTTGCATTTGTTTTGTCTGCAAAATATATCGTAATACTTTTTGCACCAGATATAACATGTTCATTGGTAAGAATATATCCACCTTCTCTTATTGCAACACCACTGCCAATAGAATAGCCACCACTAACCGAGCAAGCAATTCCAACGACTGCACTTTTTACATTTTCAACCAAAGTTACAGTATCAACACTATTTGAAATTGAAATTTGTCTTGGCGACATATCAACATATTCATATGTGTCTGTGTTAGCTATTAAATTGCAACCACAAAGCACGAACATTGGTAAAAAAACTAAACAAAGTAAAATTTTATCAAAAAAAATAACTGCCTTTTTCATAATTCTCCTTTGGCAGTTATCTTTATTAGATTTTATCACTTTAGATTAAATATTGCA
>CAMEUD010000149.1 GCA_945937975.1 uncultured Clostridia bacterium | reverse complement strand
ATTATATTGATACGTATTGATATTTTAGTTGGAAGTTTGTTGTAAAATTTATGTATGGAAAAATCATATTATAAATCGCCTATTGGTGTTTTAGAACTTATTTGCGAAAATGATTATTTAATTTCATTGAAACTCGTTGAAAACGAGAGCAAATCTGATAATGAAACAAATTTAATTAAAACAATAAAAATTCAATTAGATGAATATTTTGAGGGTAAGAGAAAAAAGTTCAATATTAAATTAAATCCCAAAGGGTCTGAATTTCAAAAGAGAGTCTGGATGGAACTTTTAAAAATCCCTTGTGGAAAGACAAAAAGTTACTCGGAAATTGCCACAAATATTAGCAATCAAAAAGCACAAAGAGCTGTGGGTTCTGCATGTAACAAAAATCCAATTATGATAATTATTCCTTGCCATAGAGTTATTTCAAAAAATGGGAAATTGGGCGGTTTTGTTTATGGAAATTCTATTAAATATAAATTACTTGAGATCGAGCATTTGACTGAAGGCAACTTTCCACTCTTTGTATAGTTTGAACTTATAAAATAATGGTCAGAGGTTGGGTTGAAATAAAATGAACTAGGTTAAATTAATTTATAAAAATATTTTTTCTATGCCAATCCAAGTAGTCTTGTTGTCTTTGAGAAGTAATATTTATGTTGTTCTTTTTATCAATATTCATTAATGCTAAGTTTTGCTGGTTAAGTTCTTTTGATATTAATATATGACCATGTCTATCAAAAGAAATTAGCCCTTTGTCAAATAGTGCATCGTGCATTGGACATAGTAATAAAATGTTCTCGCAATCCAATTTTTCATAATCGTTGGATTTAGCCCAAGGTTTAATATGGCTTGCAATTAAGAGTTTGGGATGGTTTAGTCCACAAATGTCACAAGCCTGTTTTATTTTTAGAACATTTTCTTTTAATTTAGAGTGCCCAATTCTAACTTTAATAAGTGCTTGTTTTTCTGTTTCTAAATTTTGTGGATGTTCAATTTCTTTAATTATTTTTTGATTTATGTTTTTCTTTATATTGTTGATTATTTTATCAATATAAAAATTATTTAATTCCTCTTTGTTGGTTTGATTTATGTCAATCCCCCATTCTGGTTGTGATTGTAATCCATTATAATCTTTGTCTTTGAGTATTGTGTTTTGTGGGTTTTTCCACTCTATCATTGGGATTAAGTAAACATTTGTGGGTTTATTATTACTCCATTCTACAAGAGCAGTCATAATATTATCTGCTAAATTGGGAATTTCAGATTTTGATACAAATGTATAGTTTTTGTTATATGTTCGGCATTTTAAGATGTATTTATTTGTGCTAATATTTATTTCATAAAAAGATTTTCCTTTTTCAGTATATGTGATTTGTCTTTTATCTAATTCTGATTTTAAAAAGGCATTGCTAATGTAATTTTTACTTTCTTTTTCTTCAGCAATATCAAAATTCTTTTCTTTATTTATAAATTCGTGGTATTGTTTTAAAGCACTAAATACTGCATTATGTGATTTCTCTCCATATTTTGATTTTTTCCCATTCGGACTGTAATCATGTATTGCAGTTGTAATATTTGTGGCGAGTTCTTCCCAATTGCAATTTTCAATTTCGCAGACATAATCAATCCTTTTTTGATAATCATAAACGGTGCTATTTTTCCCAGATGGGGTTCTTAATTTATACCCTTGTTTTATTAAAAATTCTTTAAACTCATTTCTTAACGAATTATTCATAAATATAGTTCCCTTTTGTTGAAGAATTTGTTATCTAGTTTTTATATTTTGTAATCAATTCCGTGGTTTTGAAATAAAGTATTATAAAAATCTTTATTTTTAATTACGGTATCTTTTGTTAATTCCATTCCCATTCCATAGCTGAATGGATAAATTTCACTACCCAGTTTTGTTTCTAATGCCTTTTCAATATATCCTTTTGTAATTTTATTCGCTTCTTTTATTGATTCTCTCTGAAGTTCGGGTTCTTCATGTTGCTTGATTTTTTCTAAAAGTTGTCGTGCAGATTGAATAAATTTTTCCATTCCTGTTTGAGGATTATTGATAATAGAATTTAATGCTTCATCTCTATCTTTGAAGCTGGTTATACTGGGTTCAAATTTATATTTAGAATGAAAATATATTGCAGTATCTTTTGAATATATTTTTAGTTTGTTTATTTTATTTTCAAACATTTCAATGATACTTGAAAGTCTTAAAAGTTCTCCTAAACGAAGTCCTTTTTGTCTTAATTCAGGGTTTACTCTTATGCTATAACCAAATAAATCGTTGCTAAAATCTTCAAAGGAGAAAAGCTCATATCCTAAGATTTTTTCATCTTTATTTCTTAATTCTGTAATAAAGCGTTCGGTAACGTCGGGGTAGTATTTTGTATTAAGTGTTAAATCTCCAAGAGTTTTATTATGTGCAACAATGTCACATAATTTTCTATCTTCATTTAACCAATATGGAGTTATTTTTGGAGATGTTAATTTAATCATATAAAAGATATTAAACCTCGTAAAAATAAATTTTGCTTAAATTAATCTACAAAATCTTCTTCTGAAGAATCTACTTTAGATAAGTCAATCGGTAATGAAAAACCAAATGTTGAACCGTGATTTGGTTGAGAATTTACGAATACATGTCCGTGGTGGTGTTTCTCGATGGTTGTTTTAACAAGGTGTAAGCCTAAGCCAGTTCCTTTAACACTATGAGTTTTATTCTCAACTCTGAAAAATCTTTCAAATACCTTTTTCTGAAATTCTGGTGCGATTCCAATTCCTTCATCCCTAACAGTAATAACAACTTGGTTATTTTCAGGTTCTTTATAAAGTCTTACTGTGATAGTTGAATCTTGTGGTGCGTATTTTATGGCATTAGACAAGTAATTTGTTAAGGCTCTTGCAATAGCATCGTAATTGAATATCAAAAGTGGAATATCATTATCTTTTTCGACTTCAATTTTTAAATTGTGTTCTTTTAAAAGAACTTCAACTTGATTTACACAGGCATCAATGAGTTGTGAAATATCGTTTTCAGTTTTTTCTATTTTTGCATTAGAATCAAGTCGTGAAAAATCTAAAATATCATTAACCATACTATTGAGTCTAATTATTTCGGTATTCAATGTTTCAATGAACTCTT
>CAMEUD010000148.1 GCA_945937975.1 uncultured Clostridia bacterium | reverse complement strand
TATCATCCAATAAAGATTCATCAATAACTGTTCCTGGTGTTACAATTCTAACGACATCTCTTTGTACAATTTCTTTTGCACTTGTTTTATTTTTAGGGTCTGTGGTTTGTTCACAAATTGCAACTTTATAACCTTTTGACAAAAGTTTATTAATGTAGCCATCTGCAGCATGATATGGTATTCCACACATAGGTGCTCTTGACTCAAGCCCACAATCTTTACCGGTTAAAGTTAAATCAAGTACTCTTGACATTTCTATTGCATCATCAAAGAAAAACTCGTAAAAATCACCTAGTCTATAAAATAAGACTGTATCTGGATAATCCATTTTTGTACGCACATATTGTATCATCATAGGTGTACATTTTTTTTCATCTAAAATCTTTTGTAAATCCATTTTTAATCCCTTTTTTGTGATTTAATTTCTTTTTCCAAGTCAAGCAAATAATTTACTCTTCTATTTTTTTCGCAATCTTCAATTTGGTCAGGCATTTTTTCTGCAACTGTACCACTTCTCTTTGAATACATAAAAGCAAATATACCATCATATTTAACTTTTTTAACAAGTTCGCAGGTACTCATAAAATCTTCATCAGTTTCACCTGGAAATCCAACTATAATATCAGTTGTAATTCTAATATTTGGCATTGCCTTTCTTAATTTATCAATAAGTTCAAGATAATGTTCAACAGTGTAATGTCTGTTCATTGCTTTTAAGATTTTATTACTTCCACTTTGAACTGGTAAATGTATTTCCTTTATGATTTTATCGTTATTTTTCATAACTTCAATGAGTCCATCACTTAAATCTTTTGGATGAGATGTCATAAATGTCAATTTAAAATCACCATCTATCTTGCATATATCATCAAGAAGTTCAGCAAAAGTTCCTTGTTGTTTATCATCATTACCATAGGAATTTACATTTTGACCAAGTAAAGTTATAGTTTTATAATTATTTGTTGATATAACTTCTTTTACTTCATTCAATATGTCTTCTTTGCTTCTACTTTTTTCTCTACCACGAACATATGGAACTATGCAATATGTACAAAAATTATTACATCCATACATTATATTAACCCAAGCATTATCTCCACTTGTTCTATATGCGTTGATACCTTCGTGAATATCACCACTTTCCATATAATCAAGTATTCTTTTCTTTTCTTTTTGTTTTCTTTCTATAAGAGATTTGAGCATAAACAAATTGTGAGTTCCAAGAACAATATCTACAAATGGAAATGTTTTAAAAACATAATCAGCAACTTGTTTTTGCTGAGTCATACAACCACAAACAATTATAATTTTATTTTTATTTTGCTTTTTTGATTGTTTTAATGCACCAATATTCCCAAAAGCCCTATTTTCAGCACCTTCTCTTATTGCACAGGTATTAAAAACAACAATATCTGCCTTTTCTCTATCTTCGGTATTTTCATACCCCATTTCTTCTAATATGCCAGCTATTTTCTCTGATTCATGAACATTCATTTGGCATCCATATGTAACAATATTATATAGCATTTTTTATCCTTTTTTACAAATACTATAATACCACAAATAAAGACAACTTTACAATAAAAATTCCTTATTTTATAACTTAAAATCAATAGTAAAATTCCTTAATAGTTATAATTTTACTTAATGAATAATTACAGAATATATACTCATAATAAAAATATATGAAAAAGTTAGTGAAACGCATTTTCTTATCAAGTATTCTTTTTCTTGTTGCTTTATTTTTAATTGCAACTATTGTTATCAGTGGATTATATATATTCTCTAATAAAACCGAATTTGATGTTAACAAAATTAAAAATTCAAGTATAAATTTTGAAATATATGATAATCAAAATCGTAAGATAAAAGACGAAAATATTTTAGGTAACTTTATAAAAATAAATACATTAAACCCTTATACAAAAGAAGCTTTTATATCTATTGAAGATAAAAACTTTTATAAGCATAGTGGCTTAAACTATAAGAGAATGGTAAAAGCTATGATAAAAAATATTACATCATTCAGTTTAAAAGAAGGGGCATCAACAATAAGTCAACAATTAATAAAAAACACTCACCTTACTAATAAAAAAACATTTTCAAGAAAAATTAATGAAATAACTCTAACAAAAAAACTAGAACATACTCTAACAAAAGATGAAATACTTGAATATTATCTCAATATTATCTATTTTGGAGATAATTGTTATGGAATAGAAAATGCAAGCAAACACTATTTTTCAAAACATGCAAAAGATTTATCTATTGAAGAAAGTGCAACACTCGCTGGGCTTATCAAATCGCCAAATTCATATTCCCCTACAAAAAATATTGAAAAGACAACAAAAAGAAGAAATGTTGTACTTAGTGAAATGTTTAAAGATAATAAAATATCATTTGATGAATATAATAATGCTCTTACAATGCCTGTAAAAATCAATATTTCATCAACTGACAATAATTCTTTAAACTCGTATGTTCAAGCAACTATTGATGAAGCGACTCAAATATTGAAGATGCCAGCAAAACAGATTGCCATTGGAGAATATAAAATATATAGTAATATGGATAAAAACAAACAAGAAGCACTAGAACATTCCCTTACCTATTTTACTGATGACAGTGATTATGCTGGAATATCTATTAATAATAATAAAAAGACCATTGAAGCATATTATGCAAAATCAAATATAAAGTTATTGAATGCCAAAAGACAACCTGGTTCATGTATAAAACCAATTCTTGTTTATACACCTGCTCTTAATGAAAATTTAATATCACCTATTACACAAATAAATGATGAAGCAATAAATATAAGTGGCTATAGTCCAAACAATGTTGGTGGTAAATTTTTTGGTTATACAAGTGTAAGAAATTGCGTTTCAAAATCACTTAATATTCCTGCTGTAAAGGTTTTAAGTTATGTTGGAATAAATAAAGCAAAAACATATGCTACAAGATGTGGCATAGAATTTGATGAGAGCGACCAAAGTTTATCTCTTGCTCTTGGTGGACTTACTTATGGTATATCTTTAAAAGACTTAACAAACTCATATATTCCACTTGTTAATAATGGTAAATTTTCGCAAGCAAAATTTATAAATTACATAACTGACAAAAATGGTAAAATAGTTTACCATTATTCACCAAAAGAAAATAATGTTTTTAGAGATGATAGTTGTTACCTTATGACTGATATGTTAAAA
>CAMEUD010000147.1 GCA_945937975.1 uncultured Clostridia bacterium | reverse complement strand
AATTCAACAGATAAAAATGTTTTCTATTGAATTGATTTTATTAAAAAACTAATATATACTTATAACATAATGGAAGAAAGAGTACCACTTGCAGAAAGAATGCGACCAAGCAGTTTAGATGATTTTTTTGGACAAAAGCATATTGTTGGAGAAAATATGCTTCTTCGTCGTGCAATAAAAATGGGAGAAGTGGGCAGTTGCATTTTTTATGGACCGCCAGGAACAGGGAAAACAACACTTGCAAATATTATTGCAAATTCTTTAAATGGCAATTTTAAAAAATTGAATGCTGTTTCAAGTGGTGTAAGTGATGCAAAGGCAATCATAGATGAAGCAAGAAAAAACAAAACATTGTTTGGAAAACAAACATATTTGTTGCTTGATGAATGTCATAGGTGGAGCAAATCTCAAAGTGATTGTGTGCTGTCTGCAATAGAAGACGGAAGCATAATCTTTATTGGTTCAACAACCGAAAATCCTTACACATCAATGACTCGTGCTATTGTGTCAAGATGTAGAGTTTTTGAATTTAAACCACTTGATGAAAATGATATTATTGATGCAATGAAAAAAGCACTAATAAGTGAAAAAGGTCTAAAATCTTACAATGCAAAAGTAACCGATGGTGCATTAAAACATCTCGCTTGGGCTAGTGGTGGAGATTTAAGAATGGCACTAAATTCACTTGAACTCGCAGTCAAAACAACGCCATTTAATGAAAAACGAGAAATAGTTGTTGATGAAACAGTGGCAGAACAAAGTATTCAAAAAAAGGTTTTGTCTATTGATGAAAACGGCTATTATGATTTATTGAGTGCATTTTGTAAAAGTATTCGTGGGAGTGATGCTGATGCTGCACTTTATTATTCACAAAGATTAATTTTGGCAGGTTGCGACCCACTTATTATTGCAAGAAGACTTATTGCTCACGCAAGCGAAGATATAGGTATGGCAGATAGTAATGCTTTGCTCCTTGCAACTTGTGCAATGCAAGCAATTCAAAATATGGGTGTTCCAGAAGGTCTTATTCCACTATCTCACGCAATTATTTATGCTTGTGAAGCAGAAAAATCTAACTCGGTTATTGTTGCAATGAATATGGCAAAAAGTGATGCCGAAAATGTGAGAGATGATAATGTTCCAAATCATTTAAAAAATCACCCATCAACAAATGGACCAAAAACAAAATATAAATATCCACACGATTATGGTGGATATGTAAAACAACAATATTTGCCAGATAAGTTAAAAGATAGAATATATTATGTTCCATCAAAAAATGGTAGAGAAAAGTTTATAGAAAGGAAAAAATTAAAAAAAGATTAGAAAAATCTAATCTTTTTTTTATTATTTTGTGAATTTTTGTATCATTTTGGTTCTAAGTTTGATATATTCTTCCATACTTATTTCACCATTTTTACGCATTTCATCAAGTTTACCGATTGCATCAATAAGTTTTTTTGTTGTTGTACTTTCCATATTTTTTTCAGGTTTTTTAATTTCTTTTGATTGTTCGGCACTGCTTGCTTCTCTCAATTCTTTTTCAATTTTATCTTCTGTTTCTCCGTCAAGACCTGCTGTGTAAATAGGTTGAATACTTGGTGCTTGAATTGGGTTTTGTTTTGACTTAGTTTGTTTTGTTTGTGGTGGAGTATCTTGATTTATATCGCTATTAAGCATTACAGATGATTCATCTTGGTCATCATCATTTATTTCTTGATTTTCTTGAATTGGTTTTTCCATAACAGGTTCCTCATAAGTCTTTGGGTATTTTTTTAGTCCAATTATTGCAAAGATTATAGCAATAATATGAGTTATAAGTATCACAATAAGACAAACATTGTAAATGATATTATTAACAAAATTATTAGCTAAAATGTTTGAAATAAGTAAATAACAGAAAATTCCAAAAGTAATTATAAAAAATACTAAATTAACAATAAGCAAAGTGCGCTTTTTGTTATAAACTGAATTTGTTGCATTAAAATACTTAATATACCTTGTAGAACATATTAATATAAATATGCTATATGCTATTAGCAATGCAACAAAAACAAGCATAACTGTTTTTCCGTAAGACATAAATGGATTTATTACAGGCAAAAGCAAATCATTAATAAGAGTAATTGAATCACTTACAAAAAAGTATATTACACTCAAAACACCAATGCAAAGACAAACTGCAAAGCATAGTGAGTATATGATAGAAAGTAACATACCAGTAATTAGTAGGGAATTTCTTTTCATATTTAATTCTCCTTATATTTATCGTATACAGTAATATAATATAAATATATACTTATATTATTTAATATATCACATAATACACTTTAAATACAATTAAATTTTGTAATTTGTGCTAGACAAAAGGTAAATTATATAGTAGAATAAAGAAAAATAGGAGATAATTATGGCTAATAGATGGGGAGAAAATTCAGTAATAGAATGGCAAGATAAAAAAAGAATACTTGGTATGCCAATTTCTTTTACAAAATATAGTTTGGTTTCATCTCCAGAATGGACAAAGATTTTTGTTAAATCTGGACTATTGGTTACAACAGAAGAAGAAATAAATTTATATAGAATTTTTGATATAAGTGTATCTTCCACATTGGGAGAAAAAATGTTTGGACTTGGAACAATAACTCTTTATTCAAAAGATGAAAGTACTCCATGTCTTCAATTATTGCATATCAAAAACCCAATGCAAGTACGCAATATGTTGGCAAATAAAATTGAAGAAGAAAAAGCTAAGCGTGGGTTTAGGGTTGCCGAATTCAATTAAAAATCAAAAAAATAGCTCCGAACTTCTTTGTTTCTGCTTGGCAATTTACACACAGTCATTTGCGTTAGCAAACTCCTGCGTGTGAATACCAAGCGAGCCTCGAATTTCAGGCTATTTTTTTGATTTTTGTATTAAGCAAACTCCTGCCTGCTTTTATTGTGCGAGCCTAGAATCTATGGCTTAATTTTTTGTTTAATCATTCTATCAAACTAAAAAATTTTTTACTATATTGGCAATTTTTACACAGTCATTACAAGGAGTATAGAAAAGGTGTGGTTGAACAATTTTAAGCAATTTTTATTCTTTAGGCAGATGTAAATATGTAATAATAAAGTAAAAATGACTAGATAATTTCTGGTCATTTTTATTTTGAAGTTTAATTCATAATAATGAGAAATAATAAAATTTTTCCTAAAATTAGCACTCTATAC
>CAMEUD010000146.1 GCA_945937975.1 uncultured Clostridia bacterium | reverse complement strand
ATATCTAACAAATGTAAAAGTGTTATTGGCACTAGATGATATCACTACCTTAAAACTATTCGTTGTTGTTGATGATGCATACACTGTCGATTTTAATAATTCAACTTCTCCGGTATTTGACTTATTTTGATATTGACCATTTGACACATTAAAAGATTGTTGAATAATTTCTCTAACTATATTACCAACACCCCTAAGAACTTTCTTATTTGTTCCATGTCCCATTAGATTTTTTGAATCTTTAATCCAACTGTCTTCATTATCAATTTTTGTATATTGTTTTATCCCACCAGAGTCAACAGTTACAAATCCATCAGTCCTTGCACTATCACTATCACCAGATAATGGCAAGCAATTAATAGTGTACACATTTGAAACTTTTGCACTTCCACTCGCATACAATCCTGAATAGTTAGTTGATGTTATACCAGCAAAAAATGAGTTTGATATTGTCCCTGTAAAAATAGTCCATCTTGGACGACCACCAGTACTAGATACAAGCACTCTTCTTACTGTGTAATTACCTACTAATCCACCTAATGAATTTGATGAACTTACATGTTCCACTTTTGCGTAAGAATATGAATGTGATAAAGTACTATAATTCCCACCAGTGAGACTACCAACAATCCCACCAATATTGCCGTCTCCTTTAATTGAACCATAAGTTGCACAGTCATATATTTTTGTATTGACACCTGTTCCAACAAGCCCTCCGACACTTGTTGAACCTGAATAGTCAATATTAATTAAATCAAGAGTAACATTTCTAATTATTGCACCATTCGTATATCCAAATAACCCAACATAACTTAAAGATGGCAACAATTTGCTTGTGATAGTAAGTCCATGAATTGTAAACCCACGACCATCCAAAGTACCCTTAAATGGTGTTTCCATTGTCCCAATAGGAGTCCAAACCTTACCCGACAAATCTATATCGTTTTTTAGATAAATTGTTTGACCTTCATATGTATTTCTCTTTTCTTCATTTTCATTGTTTACATTTTTTGCAATCTCTGCAAGTCCTGTTTGATCTTTTATTTCTATTGTATCTTCTGCATAAATGTTATCATTATTTTGTAATGATGTATTCTGCAAATAAACACCCCCAAAACTTGCGAGTGCCAAGATAATAAAAGCAAAACTTAAAATAAATTTAGAAATGTGGGACTTTTTCATATTTTACCATCCTTATTATTTTCAGTATTATTATATATTTTTATACAAATAAACACAAGCAAATAATTCAATTTTTGGTGAAAGTAATATATAAAATATATTAAGCACATTTTTTACACTTGTTTTTGGTATAAAAATTAATATTTTTTCAAATATTTACTTTTAATTATAAAAATTATTTTTATTTTTTTTTGTTTTGTGGTAAATTAATCATAGGAGTATTTTTATGAAAAAGTTTTGGGGAGTTTTTATTTGCTTAATATTAACATTGAGTATGTGTGTTAGTTTTCCACTTTTATGCAATGATGTAAATGCTGAATCTTACACTATTACTGGAATTTCTATTGATATTTTTAATGAAGATGACACACAGCCAATAAAAGATACAACCGATAATAGTTATCATGTAAGTTTTAATCCAAATATTGTAAGAGAAACTGACCCTCATTACAAATCATTTGTAATAAAGTCCAATGTTTCAACCGACCCACAAACTTCAGCACTTGACCAAACCACAATAAACGAAATTATGTGGAAAATAAACGGTGAAGCATTAAACTTTAATATGGGTGCAGTTGACACAGATGATTACACAGTTCAACTTAATGGTCAAAATATAAAATTTACACCAAAACTTCCAAAAACATTTACCATTAGAACCACATTAAAAGAATTCGATTCTAATGCAATCACAATAGTTAGTGATTATGCAACACCAACACAAGTAAAAATATCTGCAACAGGAAATCTTACTCAATTATATGAAGATTATAGTGAAATCACATTAAAAGCAGTACTTGATTTTCAAGAATACTTAAATCCAAACACAAATTACACTTTTAGTTGGTTCAAAAATTCAACTGATGAAACAAACAAACTTAATGAAACATCTGACACATTAGTTATTACAAAAGATATGCTTGAACTCAAAAAAATAAAATTCTTTGTATTATTAAATAATTCAAGTTTGAAAGAAGCTAGCATTGAAATTGAAATCACAACAAATGTATCGTATTCAATAAAAATTGCAACAACAGGAAAACTTGAACAAACCATCGGCAAAGATTTGGAACAATTAAATATAACAGCAAGTCTTTCTCTTAACGAAGATGATAATGTCCCAATTCCAGAAAATGCTGTACTTAATTGGTATATTCTTACTCCAAAAAGTAACATTTATCAAAAACAATCTAGCACTAATGTAAATTACTCATTCAATGCTCTAACAATGAGTGCTGGGAATTATAGTATTTTTGCAAGACTAATTATAAACAATCAAGAATTTGTATCAAACATTATAAACATAAAAATTAATCCAGAAGAAAAAACAGCACCTACACTTGAAATCAAAGTTGAAAAATTTGACAATAGAGAAACAGGAGTTGAAGGCTTTAAATTTTCTGTTGATTTACAAGATTACTACAAACCAGAAAATATAGTTTGGCTTATTGAAGGACAAACTCAAGGAACAGGTAGCGAAATAACATTTAATCCAACCATTGCAAACGCATATAAAATTGAAGTAAAATTGCTAGACAATAATGGTAACATCGTTCAAAGTTTAAATTGGAAAAATATTGAAGCAAGGTCAATGCAAGCAACACAAATGTGGATATATATTCTAGTTGGAAGTGCTGTACTTATTGTTATTTGTGTTTTATCAATAATTATTTCAAATAAAAAAAGAGAAAAAATTTGGTAATTTTTTAAAATAGGTATTGACAAAATAAAATAATATGCTAAAATAAAGCGACACTCCAGATAAAAACAACAAGAAAATTAAGCGAAATTTTCTTGTTATTTTTTTATTTTATTATTTATTTAAAGTCATTATTGTACTTACATTTTAGTTATTAATAAATAACCAAAAAAAATCTAATATAATATTATTAATTTATTATTTTCAAATTTTTATAATTATTTATAATTTATGTTGATAATCTTAATAAAAAAACAAAAGTCGAATCTTGTCGAATTTTGTTTTTATTTTTTTACTATTAAATTATTTTTTAATAAATTTTGAAACATTATTTATTGAAGTCAA
>CAMEUD010000145.1 GCA_945937975.1 uncultured Clostridia bacterium | reverse complement strand
TACCATAATCTGACGATTTTTTCAACAATTTTTTATGAATTTTTAGAGGTTACCAATATATTGAAACTTTAAAAATACCAAAAGAATATACAACCACGAGTGTGAGAGCATTTCAAAATTGTCCTAACTTAAAAGAAGTTTACTTTGAAGATGGGGTTGAAGTTGTTGGTGATGGTATTTTTGATGGTTGTTCAAACCTTAAAAAAGTTAGATTATCTGAAACAACAAAGCAAATAGACGCTTATGCGTTTTTTGGAACTGCAATAGAAGAAATAACAATACCAAAGACAGTAAGAAACTTTCATATTGGCACATTTTATAACTGCACTAATTTAAAGACGGTTACGATTAAATCTAGCCAAATTCAAGCCAATCACAACGATTATTACAATCACTTTGGGAATTGTCCTTTGAATGTTATTTATGTGCCATTTGAAGCACTTGAATATTATAAAACAACAAGCCCTTGGTCGAACTATTCAAGTTTGTATCAAGCACTTTATTAAGGAGGTCTAACTGATGAACGAAGGTCAATATGTCGTTTGGCAACGAATGTTGAATTACGACAAAGAAGAATTCCTTGAAAAGGAAAGAACTGACACTGAAAAAGAAGTATCAATGAAGATATTTGATTATCTCTATAAACATGGGAAGGAATTTAATTACTATGTTGTTGCAAAGCAAAATATCTTGGATACTTATCGTGAATATATGATTGCAAACCAACTACCTTTTAATGATAAAGGAATAGATATAGCTGTTCAGGAATACAACGCAAATTACAAAGAGAACTATCTAATTCGTGGAGAATTATATAGACCTATCTTTTACGGAGAGGAAGAAGATTGCTGGGGTGATTACGAAGATGAAGAAAACACTTGTGGCGATTGTGGTTGCCATTTAGGGGAACAACATCTGCCAAATTGTGATATTGAAAGGTGTCCTAGATGTGGTGGGCAAATGCTTTCTTGTGATTGTGGAGCAATATATCCAGTGTCTGATGAAGATAGAAATCTTATTCCACAAATTAAAAAACAACAGGAAATCGAAAATAAAAAGTTAGATAAAATGTTAGAAGAATTCAAGTCAAGACATAGAAAGGACCAAGACGCAGAAATGTAAGGAGGAAACAATGTCAACTAGAAGTTTGATATGTATCCAAAGGGGTAAGAACAAATACGAGGCGATTTATTGCCACTCTGATGGATATTTAACATATAATGGTCAAATGCTTAATGACCATTACAATGATAGAGAGAAAGTGGAAAAATTGATTAAACTAGGCAATATTTCTTGTCTTAAAGAGAAACTTGACCCAGACCCAAGCAAACCACATTCATTTGATTATAGTGAAAGACAAGATGATGTTACGGTTGTTTATGGTAGAGATAGAGGTGAAGAAGGACAAGAAAGCACTCTTTGTTCAATGAAAAAATTGAAGGAATGGGGTTGGATTGAATATATCTACATTTTCAATACAAAAAATGAATGGATATATTCGGGTTATCCTTTTGATGAATTTAAAAATGTTAAGGAAGATTTGGAGGACTATTACAAGAAACTTGGAATCAAACGACCAAAAGACTTTTATGGTTATATGTCAGATGATTACATTAAGAAACTAAAAAAACAACAAGAAGGTGAAATGTAGATTTGGAAAATTATGAATTTGAAGGAGTGATGGACAACCTTAAAAGCTACCTTGAAAGTCATAATATAAATACAAGTCGTTTATTTCATTGTCTAAATCCAAATCATAGAGATAGCAATGCTTCTATGAAATACTTTGATGATGGAAGGTGTTATTGCTTTGGTTGTGGCGTAAGTTACAACCTTGTAGATGTTATAGGTATAATGGAAAACCTTGATAATAGAAGTGCGTTTAAGAAAACAATGCAATATTATGGAAAGAATTTCGACTATAACTCTACTGTTAGAAAAGATAAAGAACAAACTGAAAAGGACTATACAAAGGCCTATAATGTTTGGTCGTATAATCTCAGACATAATAAAGAAGCAATGGATTATCTTCTATCAAGAGGTTTATCTAAAAAGATTATTAAAGACTACAAACTTGGTTTTAACTCATTTGATTTTAAAGAATTTAAGTTTAATGCTGTTGTAATTCCAGTTAGTAAAAATTGTTTTGCTGCTAGGAATATACACAATGATGAAAAATTGAGATATTACAAACCAAAGGGTTGCCAAGTTGAACTCTTTAATACAGAAGCATTAACTAATGATAGCAAATATTGTGTAATAACAGAAGGTGAATTTGATTGTTTAAGCTTTGAAACGGTTGGTGTAAATGCCATTGGACTTTCGAGCGCTAACAATGTAAATAAATTCATTGAAAGAGAAAAATCGCTTGATAAGACCTTTATTTTAGCATTGGACAATGATGAAGCAGGACAAATAGCAGCCAAAGCTCTAATAGAGTATTTTGATGAAAACAATATAAATTATTGCACATTTGATAATTGTGGATATAAAGACGCAAATCAAGCACTTGTGTCTGACAAAGAAAAATTCACAGAAGAAATTAACAAAATCGTTTTTCCACTTATTAAAGAAAGGGAGCATAGAAAGACAAGACAATTTGATGATGAAATGGAGTAAACTATGCAACAGGCTTTTTTTGATTTACTTGGTAGTGATTTTAATCATCTTAAAACAAAACAAAGTAACGATTGGTATTGGCATTTCAAAGACTATCCAAAAGAAAAGAATGGATTAAAAGTTTTCTCGTGTTTCGCTTGTGGAGGAGGTTCGACAATGGGCTACAAACTCGCAGGTTATGATGTGATTGGTGATTTGGAGATAGATAAGAGAATGAACTCTGTCTATCTTGCAAATCATAGTCCTAAACACAATTTTGTGATGGATATACGAGAGTTTAATGAAATTGATGATTGTCAAATACCAAAAGAATTGTTTGACCTAGATATTCTCGATGGCTCGCCACCATGCACAACATTCAGTATGGCTGGAAAGCGAGAAAAATCGTGGGGTGTTAAAAAGAAATTTCGTGAGGGACAAAAAGAACAAACTCTTGACGATTTATCTTTTGTTTTTATAGACACTGTTAAAAAGTTAAGACCAAGATTTGTAATAATGGAAAATGTCGAAGGACTAACTAAAGGCAACGCTTGGAGATATGTTCAAAGGATATACAAACATTTTCACGATATAGGATACAAGGTCAAACATTGGTTATTAAAAGGCGAACAAATGGGTGT
>CAMEUD010000144.1 GCA_945937975.1 uncultured Clostridia bacterium | reverse complement strand
TTACAGAAGATGAATTTAATGATTTGATTGGTTAATTATGAATGAGGTTTTGAAGTTTAATGATTTTCTCAATGAAGAAATCAATATCACCACATATGACAATGGTGTGTGTAGGTTGAGTGATCGGTGGTTTTTTTATAATCCTGAAGATGACATCATCTATGGTTGTAATAATAAACCTGTCGGTGACGAAATGTTGTTCGCATTCAATCCGTCGTCATGTACAATTATATTAGGTGGTGAAGAGAAACAATATGACATCAACAATCCAATATGTCTTATACAGTATATTATGGATGATGAAAAGGTGACTGTATATACTGATGGAGCATTGGAATTCTTGAAAAGTAATTTTGGATTTACAGGTTCTGATATCACATCTCAACAATCAAGATTTAAATTACAAGATGCATTTGAGAAGGGTGATGATTATAGATACATCCTTATTTTTGGAGATCAGTTGATTGCATCCACATTTGATGTTATAGAAGAAAACTAAATTTTAAAGTGTATATTAAACCAAAAGGACTGGATATTTCCAGTCCTTTTCTGTTACCTGGGTGTCAATAAATTGGTGACCACCTACTATGGTAACATATATTGTATTATAATTGTTTAATTATTTTATAGAAAAATATTGAAAAATTTGAAAAAATATTTTCATAAATACTATATAAGAAATTATATAAGGTATGAAGTTATCGAAATATGCTAAAGAATTAGGTGTTGATTATAGAACAGCGTGGAATTGGTTTAAAGCAGGGAAAATAGAAAGAGCATATCAAACACCAACAGGAACAGTTATTGTACCAGATATTAAAAATGAACAAAGTAAAACATATGGTGTTATTTTATATGCTAGAACAAGTTCCTCACAAAATAAAGATTTATTAGATAACCAAGTAAAGCGACTTGAAGACTATGCCGCTGCTAAAGGATATAAAGTAAAGCAAGTTGTTAAAGAGTTTGGATCTGGATTAAATGATGAGAGAAAACAACTAACAAAAATTCTTCAAGAAAACAAATATGACAAAATCATTGTAGAACATAAAGATAGATTAACAAGATTTGGATTTAATTATATTCAATTATTAACGGAAAATAGAATAGAAGTTATGAATGAGTCCAAAGAAAAAGATGAGGATTTGGTGAAAGATTTGATTTCTATAATACATTGCTTTTCTGCAAGAATTTATGGATTAAGAAGAAGTCAAAGACTTAAATCTAAAATAGAACAAGTTATAGAAGATACAAATAATGAAACAGAATAATGCAATTAGTAGAACAACATATAATTAAAAAGTCCAACCATTTATATAAAGAGTTGGATAAAATGTGTTTGTTATCTAAAAATTTATATAATCAATCATTATATAGAGTTAGACAATATTATTTTGAAAATAAAAAGTATTTAACATATGCTAATAATGTGAATTCTTTAACACACGAACAACAGATTGATTATATATCACTACCAAGAAAAGTTTCCCAGTGGGTTTGTAAACAGGTTGATAATAATTTTAAATCATTTTTTACATCTTTAAAGTCAAAGAATGTTAATCATAAAGTAAGAATACCACAATATTTAGATAAGAATGGTAGAAATATTTTAACATTTACAAATCAAGCAATATCTCAAAAAGAACTCAAAAAAGGATATTTAAAATTATCTGGGTGTGAAAATAAAATTAAAGTTTTACACAACAATATACAGCAAGTTAGAATTATTCCACAAGCAAATAGATATGTTGTTGAAATAATATATGCTATACCAGATGTTGAATATAAGACAAACACAAATTATGTTGGTATAGATTTGGGATTAAACAATTTAGCAACAATTGGTGGAAATATAATTACACCCACAATTATAAATGGTAGACCATTGAAATCAATAAATCAATTTTATAATAAAAAGTTATCTAAACTTAAATCAAGACAAGATTTGTGTAAAAATAAAATTGTCAATAAAAAGAAAATACAAACACTAACAAATAAAAGAAATAATAAAATAAAAGATTATTTGCATAAAGCAAGTAAAATATTAGTGAATCATTTAGTTTCTAATGACATATCTACCATTGTCATCGGTCATAACAAAGAATGGAAACAAGACATTAATATTGGAAAGCAAAATAATCAGAAATTTGTTCAAATACCTTTTAACACTTTCATACATATGATTACATATAAAGCACAAATGCAAGGTATAAAAGTAATACAAAGAGAGGAAAGTTATACCAGTAAATGTTCTTTTATGGACAATGAGGAGATATGTAAGCATAAAAAATATAAAGGCAATAGAATAAAACGAGGGTTATATAAAACTCAGACAGGTAGATTAATTAATGCTGACCTTAATGGTGCATTGAATATTTTAAGGAAAGAAATCCCAAATGCCTTTGGTGGATATGGGATAGAGGTGTGTAGTACGCCAATAGTTTTAACTATAAAATAATTGGTTAGAATATTTTTCTATAAAAATTATAACTATGTGTTTTGTTATATTTATGTAGAATAAATTTGTAAATGTTAGATAAAACAATTATATTTGTAATAGCTTATGAAACAGAAGAAAGAAAGACCACAATTTTTTGCCCTTTATAAAGATTTTAACAATGGTAAGATTGAAAAATATGATGTACTTAATGTAATTTTTAATGATATCTTTACAGAAAGAGGTACATTTAATACAAGATCATTTCATTATTTTGATGAAAAATGGAATGTATTGCCAGTCAGAACAAAAGAACAGTTGGAGAAATTTATAAAACAGGAATTGAGATATTATTTCTGGGGAAAGTGTGAATGGGAATTTGTTGCAATTGATTGGCCACATAGAGATACAATAGATGAGTCAAGACCAGTTAAGATAGATGTATTTGAACAGCTTGAACCAAATATATCTGTTATCACTGACCTTGTGTGGAATTATATTGAACCAAAATTACAGAAACTAATTAAAAAAGAGAATGAACGAACTCTTCATTGATGACCTTATTGAAGGACTGGAGACTATCACTTCTACAAATGTGTATGTATGTACACAAAAAACAATTTTAAAGACACTTGATATCAATGAGTGTAGGGAAAAATTTCCAATGATTTGCTATGAGTATACACCTGATAGTAATGTTGAGGTTGATCCGTCTGAAAGTAAATTTCTGAATGATTCTTCACATAATGGTACCTGGCTTGTTGGGTGTGATGATGATAATGTGGTTTTTTTACTTTGTCTCAAGTCAAAACCTGGTGGTGTTGAGATTGATACAATAGAAATCAATAGTGATATGAGGGGTG
>CAMEUD010000143.1 GCA_945937975.1 uncultured Clostridia bacterium | reverse complement strand
CTCTATCATAATTTTTCACACCATTACCCCCATACAAAAATGTATGAAAGCATCTTAAAAAATATGACATCTTTTGTCGAAAAATCATAAAAGATGCCATAAAAAAATTCTCACAAATAAGTGAGAATTTTAATTTATTATTAAACAAGCTTTTGTTAATTTTTATTAATCAACAAATCAAAACCGATGTTTATTTTCTTGAATCTATATATTCAACAATTGATTTAATTGTGTTAAGATTTACTGCATCTTCATCAGGAATTTGAATACCAAATTCATCTTCCATTGTCATAAGCATTTCAACTGTATCTAATGAATCAGCGCCCAAATCTTCAATCAAGCGTGAATCTTCTGTAATTTTGCTTTCATCAATAGAAAGTTGTTCAGCAATTAATTTTTTTACTTTATCAAATGTCATAATGCCCTCCACTATGTTTATAATACCAAATTTAATACAATAATGTAAAGCATTTTTTTATTTTATAAAAAACAAAGAAAAAATGCTACCTTGTCCAAGATAACATTTTTTACTTATTATTTGTTTTCCAATGATAAATAATTCGCAGGGTCAACTTTTTGATTGTCTTTGTAAAGTTCAAAATGTAAGTGATTTCCTACCTTTGATTCATTTGCACCACTTTGAGATATTGTTCCAATTTTTGAACCTTTGCTTACCTTATCAGTTGCTTGAACACTAATATCATCAGCAAGAGAATAGTACTTACTTACAAATCCATCAGTATGGTTTATTGTTATGCAAGTGCCATATTCATAGTTAGTTTCCACACTTGCAACCACACCATCAAGAACTGCCAAAACATCTAAATTGTCTGGATTTGTTGAGATTAAGTCAATACCCTTATGACTTTCCCATTGCTTTAGTGTTTCATTGTACATCAATTCAGTATCACTGTACCATTTTAAAACACTTGGTGAAGAAATTGGTAAACCAAAAACGATAGGTTGTGTGTCGGTTGGAATATCTGTTTTTGTATTTGATTTTTTGGTTGATGTAAACACAACACTTAGTGTTATTCCCAAAATCAAGACAAAAGCAAGTGCATAATATCCATATCTCTTAACAATGCTCATAAATTTTCCTTTTTCGTTATTTTCCATTTTTACCTCCACAAAAGTTATTGACACATTTTTTAATGTTATACATAAAAAGTTAAAAAATTTTTACTATAACAAATTAGTAACTTCCAAGCAAAAGTGGAAAACCTATATAAACCTTATTTTCACTTAGATAGCCTTGTACATTTGTTTTTTTGCCATTTATATTTAGCGAACTATCAAAATAATTTGTATATCCAACAAAATCACAATTTGTTTTTTCACTTGTTTTTACTTTTAAATCTTTGATAACTTTTTCAAAGACTTTATCATCACCATCAAAAATAAAAGTAACTCCTGCAATATTTTTACAATCCTTTTTTATTTTTCGATAGTTAATATAATCACAAAATACAACAGCACCAATTCCATTATCAACATAATCATATTGTTCCAGATGTTCATAATTTCTGTTAGATAAAAATACTTGGACACTTAAATTCTTTTCATTAGAAAAATTATATTCTTTCTTAAACAAAGAAACACTAAATAAAAAACTACATAACAAACAAAATACAATAAATTTTTTCATACATAATTTATTGACTCATTATTTCTTTTTAAACAAAAAAACTTACAATTCTGTAAGTTCTTTTTTTATTTGTTTTATTTTTAAAATTTATTAAAATAACCAAGTCCACCCATAAGCGTTACCACATAATTATTTTCTGTTATAAATGGAAACACATTTATTGCTGTGAACACATTTTTTATTTGAGGAGAATCTAGCACAAAAATATTATCATAACTTTTTATAATATCAAGCATTTTATTTTGTTCATTTAATCGTTTATTACATTGAAAATAAAATTCTTCTTTTAAATTATTTAATCTAATCAACAATTCTTTTTTATTTAAAATATCATTAAAAAACGATAAATTATTAATTTTTTTATAAAAAATTGAATTATTTTTAATATTTTTAACCAATTTTTCAACATTTGGCATTTCCAATCTTTTTATATCTTTTTGTTTAAAAAAGTTTGTATACATACAAAGCAACGCATTTGATGATAACAAATAACATTCACCACCATACAAAAATTCGTTATTATCTTTTAGTACTTTTTGCATAATTGTGTACAAATTAAAAACGGAGTTTTTGAACAAATCAATTTTGCTACACTCATTTGCTAAATCAATTAAAAGGTCCATAAGTTTTAACTTTTCATCAATGTCCATACTCATAATGCCTTTGAGTTCTTTTTTTAGTTTGCTTATTATATTCTCAAATTGAGTACAATCATAGTGCTTATCTAGTAATATATTTTCAATACCACAAGTTGCGATATATTCTTCAAACGAAAGTATAAAATATACCCCTTGTTTTACAAATTTTTTTGGACAAGTTTTTATAACAACTTCGCTTATAAAAACTTTTTCTGGATATTCACACAAAAAACTTCTTGCACTATCGTAAGGGTTAATACAGATATTTGAAAAATATCCAATACCACTAGGCATAGATGGACATACAATATATGGAACATTAAATATATTTGCAAAATATTTTGTTACCATTGTTGCTCTAACCCCACCAAAAACTATGTACAAATCAAAATTTTCATCAGATACAATATTTGTGATAGATTTCAATTCGTTATCAGAAAAATTACTTTTTGCAATATAGTGCTTAAAACTACATTTTGCAAAAGATATTGCATTCATAATCTCAGTTAAATTTGAATTGACCAGACTTTTTGTTGATATCAATAAGATTTTTTTACCGTAATAATTCTGCCCCAGATATTCAGCAAGTTCCAAAAACGCATTTTTCCTATAAACAATTCTACTATAAAACTCGTTATCCATTTTTACCTCAAAAAAAGTTTAGCACACAATAAATTTTATTTATGTAGCGAATTTTGGAGTTTTATTGTTTATTTTGCGAAATTTGAAACACACTAAACGTATGAAAAAAAGTATATTAGTTTTATTAATACTTGCCTGTGTTTTACCGTTTGTAAGTGGGTTTTACAGTGAAAATTATACCTACACGACAACAGTTGAACACTTATTCACCCATTGTTTAATAGCATATCCAGACATTGCTTTTAAGAAAAATAACCCGATGAGAGAGAATTATAATATTGATTGCATAACAAGTTTTGAGTTCAAAAAAATGCTTGATAGTATGTATAAGAATAATTATATTCTTGTTAATATAAACGACACATTTAAAAACGA
>CAMEUD010000142.1 GCA_945937975.1 uncultured Clostridia bacterium | reverse complement strand
CTTACAAATTTTTGATATGTTATACTTAACTTGTTATTTAAAAGGAAAGAAAAATGTTTAATATTCAACCTAGTTTTAATTTACCTACAACACTATTTTATGTATTATTCCCAATTATTTCAATAGTTCTGTGTGCAGGTTTATTCTTTGTGTTACCAAAGAAAACACCAAAAAGAATAAAAATCACCAAATTAGTTTTAGGATTTTTGCTTGTTGGTATGTATGTTGCAAAAACAGCATATTTAATTTATAGATATATCGCACTTGTTGGCAAATTTGATTTAGCATATGTGGACAAGATGTTTGGTCTTGATTTAAGTTTCTATTTTATGTTAATCACAGCAGTTTATCTTATATACTCTGCATTTTCTAACAAAAAGAATATATTTATTGATATTTTTAAAAACACTATTGTAAGCATCAGTTTTGCTTATGCTGTACTTGCCTTGTTTAATCCAAGAATGATTATCAATATCTCTGATGATTGGTATCATTTCTCAAATTTAATATCAATGGTAACAAACTTAGTTTTACTTATCACACCATTATACCTTATTAAATCAAAAGATGCAGAAATCAATTTAAAGAATTTCTGGCAAGGAATTACAGGTTATATTCTTGCATTGTGTTTATGTATGACACTTAATGTTATGTTAAAAGGTGCAAATATCTCTGAATTAACATCATCTTACACATTAACAAAAATTTTGGGAACAAGAATTAACTTCCCTTGGTTCTTGCTTATAGTTATTCCTGTATTCTTACTTATTGCTTTTGGCTTGTATTGTTTGATTAGATTTATTATAAGTAAAATTACACACACAAAATTCATTGAAGACCAATCAAAAGAAAAGAAAAACGAATTTTTTGATATTTACGCATTTGCAACAAAAACTGTATGTTGTATGCAAGGAATTTTACTTTTAATAATCATTTCAACATTAGTAAAAAAACCACAAGGAAATGTTTGGGGACTTACCTGCTTAATTCCTTTTGTTATGACAATTTTCTGTATCTTAACAATAGATGAAATGCAAAAACTTGTTAACAGCAATGATGAAACAATATTCGATAAAAGTAATAAAACTATAAAAAGAATTTTGATATATGCTTTCCTTGGAAACTTTATTTTTGGTTTTGCATTTAAAGCTCAATTAAAAAATGAAAGAGAAAATTTAATTGAATACAAAAAGAGAATGGAAAGAAAAAGACAAAAAGAATTAGAAGCAAACGAAGAAGAAATTATTGAAGAAAATGATAGTAATGAACAAATAGAAGAAGAAAATCAAGAAAACGAATAAAAATTTGTAATAAAAAAAGTGTAAACAGTTTTTGTTTACACTTTTTTTGTTGTATAATATTTGTATGGAAAAATATAAAAAAGATTTAGATATTTCTTACACATTTGGCATATTCCCTACTTTTGAATTATTAAAGCATAAAACTAAATATGTACAAAAAGTCTTAATACACGAGAAACTTAATATAACAAAAGATATACAGGAACTAATTGACTTTTGCAAACAAAATAATATATTAATTGAATACTGCACAAAACAAATAGAAAAGATTGTTGATAAAGAAAGTACAATGGTTGTAGGCGTTTTTTCAAAATTTGACAGCATCATAGAAAAAAATCAAAATCACATTGTATTAGTTAATCCAAGTGATATGGGAAATCTTGGCACAATACTTCGTACTGCTCTTGGCTTTAATATATCAAATATAGCAATAATAAAACCTTGTGTTGATATATTTAACCCAAAAGTTGTTAGAGCATCAATGGGTGCGTTATTTTCGCTTAACATTCAACTCTTTGACTCATTCGACGAATATTATAAAGAAAATGCAAACAATAATATGTATCCATTTATGCTGAAAGCATCAAAGACTTTACAAAGTTTACAAGATAAAAAACAACCATTCTCATTGATATTTGGTAACGAAGGCAGTGGACTTGATGATAGTTTTTTAAATATTGGACAAAGCATTATTATCAAACATTCACACAATATTGACTCTCTTAACCTTGCTATATCCATTGCCCTTGCCCTATATGAATTTACAAAAAATATCTAGCATTTGCTAGATATTTTTATTATTTTTAATCAAAAAAGAAAGCAAATTGCTTTCTTTTTTTAATTACTATTCAACTACAACTGGTAACAAATCTCTGTATTGTTTAAGACCTGTTCCTGCTGGAATAAGTTTACCAATAATAACATTTTCTTTAAGTCCTACCAAGTGGTCAACTTTACCTTTTAATGCAGCATCAGTTAAAACTCTTGATGTTTGCTCGAATGATGCAGCTGATAAGAAACTATCACAAGCAAGAGCAGCTTTTGTTAATCCCAAAAGTATTCTCTTTGCTGTTGCAGGTACTCCACCTTCTGCAAGAACTCTTTCATTTTCATCTTCGCAAGCAAATACATCAACAACTTCTCCTGGAAGAAGATTTGTATCTCCTGCATTTTCAATTTTAACTTTTTTAAGCATTTGACGAATAATAACTTCAATGTGTTTATCGTTAATAGAAACATCTTGTGCACGATAAACTGATATAACTTCACTTAGTAAGTAATCTTGAAGTTCTTTTAATCCCTTAATTCTTAACAAATCTGCAGGGTTTACAGAACCTTCACTAAGTTGTGTTCCTGGAGCAATCATATCTCCTGATTTAATTTTTAAATAAACTGGTTTTTTGATTTCATAAGAAACTTCTTCATCATTATTTTTAACAGTAACAATATACATTCTTGGTTCTTCTTTTACTGTTACTTCACCAGCTATTTCACTAAGTCTAGCTTCACCTTTTGGACGACGAGCTTCAAAAATTTCTTCAACACGAGGAAGACCTTTTGTGATATCGGCAGCAACAGCGGCACCACCAGTATGGAAGGTACGCATTGTAAGCTGTGTTCCAGGTTCACCGATTGATTGTGCTGCAATAACACCAACTGCTTCACCAATTTGAACTTCGTTAAGTCCAGACATATCACGACCATAACATTTTGCACAAACGCCATGACGAGAACGACAAGTAAGCAATGTTCTAATTTTTACTTTTGTTATTCCTGCATTTTCAACTTGTTTTGCTTGTGGCTTTGTTATCATTGTATTTGCTTTAACAATAATTTCACCAGTTTTTGGGTCAACAATATCATCAACAGCAAATCTTCCTGAAATTCTGTCAGCAAGTGTTTCAAGAACTGTTTTATCTTGAACAAGAGCAGATACTTCTATTCCCTTTACTTTTTCACCAAGTGTTGCAAAACAATCTTCTTCTGTTACAACAACATCTTGTGAAATATCTACAAGTCTT
>CAMEUD010000141.1 GCA_945937975.1 uncultured Clostridia bacterium | reverse complement strand
TCTCTTGAGATTTTTGCCATTTCATCTAATCTGTGTAAATTATCCTCTACAGAATTGAAATACATTGCAACCGAATACAATGAATTGAATTTGCTGAAATTAATCATAGCCCTAATATTTTTTATCCAATACAAAGATACTAAAAATATTTGAAAAAACCAAATTTCTCAGCAAGAAAATCAACACTTTATCTAATTTTTATAGTCAACAAGTATATCATTGCCTAAAAAAATGGTGAGGAAATTAACCCTCACCATTTTCTATAATATCTAATTGACTAAATCCACAAGGTTTTGATGTTTGAATAATTTTATCAAACATAACACCTTCAAGTTGAGCATGATGTATAAGAAAGATATTTAATTTCAATTCATCACCAAGTTTTCTTAATACATCCATCATATCCGTAACTCCATTGATGTCTATGTTTGAAAATAATTCATCCAAGAATAATAAATTAATTTCACCCATTTGGAGTTTTAAGAATTTAATAAACGATACTACACAAGCGAAATCAATTCTTTTCTTTTCTCCAGTACTTAATGTTTGATAATTTACATTGTATCCATTACAAGTTATAGAACTATTAAAACTATTGTCAAATTTTATGACATAATTAAGATTCATATAATTCATCATATCAGAAATGAGTTGGTTGATAACTGGTATATATTGACTTGCAATATAATTTTTAATACCATTGTTATCAATTAATATACTCAACAGAATGTCATAAATTTCCTTTTTCTTTTCTAATTTATGTTTTTCTTCTTGTAATATTTCAACATCTTTACTTAATTTATTTTGGAGTTCAATTAAAGGATTAACATTATTTTCTTTTAATGTTGTTTTTGATTTCAAATCAGATTTCAGTTCCAACAATTGATTTGTATTAATGTCCTGTGTTGTCTGTATTGTTTTTTCATCAATTTTATCTGATTTGTTTTTTAAATCTAAAACGATATTTTTAATATCTTCAATATGTTTTTTACATATCTCTTTTTCATCAAGTAAACTTTGTTTTTCCTTTCTGAATTCATCTGTTTCCAATGAACTTCCACATGTGGGACATTTGCCTAAATCAATAAGTTTAATTTTGTTATCTATCTCTGATATTCTCTTTTGTATGCCTTTTACTTCAACTCCTTTCTCCAATAATATTTCGTTAAGTTTAATTTTTGCATCCTTGAGTTTTTGTAAAATTGTTTCATTTTTTGTCTTGAGTTCTTCGGCGATTTGAATTTTTGATTTTAATTCATCAATTTCTTCTTGTGAAATTGTTGTATTTTTGATTTCATCAATTCTTTTATTGTATTGAAAAATGTTTTCTTTAGATGTTCTTAAAGAACCTTCAGTTTCATACATTAGTGATTCAATACCTTTTAATTCATCTTTAGTTAATTTTCCTAATTGATTATAAATTGTAAAACCAAAAATTTTATCAATAATATTTCGTTTATCAGCCGCGTTTAATGAAATCAATGACTTGAAATCATTAATAGATAACATCACTGTATTAATCCACACACTATATGGTATTTTAAGATAATTTTCTTCAATCATTTGTTGAACTGTTGTTTTACCAGCAGTATCAATTCTTTTACCATCTATATGAATTTCAAATATACTAGGATTTAATCCTCTTTCTATAATTAGTTCGTGACCATCACAATCTAATTCAATTTTAGAATAAAAATTTTTGTTTATTCTATTAGGTATGTCTGAATTTTTGATATTATCTATTTTACCATATAATGTGTATGTTATAACTTCAGATATAGAACTTTTTCCAGTGCCATTTTCACCAATAATAAGATTTAATGATGAGTTATTTGTGAAAGGTATTTCTGTTAAGATGTTTGAATAAGATTTAAAATTTCGCCAACTTATTTTTTTTAATCTCATTTTAATCTAACGTTATATTCACATCATTTTCATCGTTAATGAATACAATTTTGTCTGGATAAAAACTCATATAATCTTTATAAACTGATAAACTTTGATCAGAAAGATTGGTATTCACAACAAAGATTTTGTCAAAATTCGCAATTGATGACAACACAATCTGTTCTTGAACATCTGAATATCCATCTGAACATTCAACAACATAATCAAGTACACAACCATCAAACAAGACATTTTTATCGGAATAATATCTGTATGAAACCGCAGCATAATCAAGAAGAGGTAATGTGTCTTTATACTTATCAAATGGTTTTACTGATGTTAAGTTATTTTTTTGTTCTACTTTCTCAATTACAGACTTTCTGTCTGTTCCACTAATTGCTATTCTCATAATTTATAAATTTTAAATGTTAACTTTTATATTAAAAAAATAACAAAATCCATAAGGATTTTGCTATTTTTTTTTAAATTATTTTAAAATAATTTTTTCATCTTGAAGTGATGCGGTTATATATTTCTGTGATGTGTTTAAAATATCATCATTTTCAACTATAAGATTAGACAATTCTTCTTCAATTTCTTGTTGTAAAAGTCTGATAATAGGTCTTGCACCATTATCTTCCTTTTCAACTTTATCCAATAACCATTTTTCTACACTTTTGTCAATTTTAATAGTTTTACCAGTAATAGTTTTAATATTTTCATTCATTTCATTTATTTCTCTATAGAGAATTGATTTTAATGTATTTCTATCAAAACTATTAAAATAACAGATACTATCTAGACGATTCAGAAATTCTGGTGAAAATCTTTTCTTTAATGCTTTTCTGATAATATCTTCACTATGTTTCCTTTTTTTATTGTCAAAATCATTTGAAAATCCAAGTGGTGATGCGAATTCTTTCGCATTCTTTACACCAATATTAGATGTGAAAATGATAATTGCCTTTGTTGCATCAACTTTCTTTCCATCTGAACCAGTAATAAAACCTTCATCCAATAACTGAAGTAAAACATCATAAACTTTAGGATGTGCTTTTTCTATTTCATCGAATAATACAACTGATTCAGGTTTCTTAGATAGTCCCTTAACTAGTAAACCAGATTCTTTGTAACCAACATATCCTGGTGCAGAACCTAATAACTTACTCACATCAATCTCACTCTGATATTCAGACATATCAAATCTTAATAGATTTTCAACACTTCCATATAAATTTTTAGCCAATGTTTTAGCAAGATGTGTCTTTCCGACACCAGTTGAACCAATAAAAATAAAATTACCAGCAGAATGTGATTCTTTCCTTAAACCGAGTTTATTTCTTCGAATATTCTTAACAATTTTATCAATCGTTTCATCTTGTCCTATAACATCTTTCTTGATTTCAATTGGAAGTTCTTTTAAGAAGTTTGTCTGGTCTTTGT
>CAMEUD010000140.1 GCA_945937975.1 uncultured Clostridia bacterium | reverse complement strand
CATTCTTGAAATTTGATTTATTGTCCAGTCATTACCGTTGTTTGTCTTCACACCTTGCTTTTTAAGTTTTATTGCTATATCTTTTAATCTCATTCCTGAAATATAGTCATTGTAAACTTGTCTAACAATATCTGCTTGCTTTTCGTTGATTTTAACAATCTTATCTTCCACAGTATAACCAAATGGAACTCGACCACCAACATACAACCCCTTTATTCTGCTTTCTTTTCGTCCACGCTTAACTTTTTGAGATAACTCGGCAGAATAATACTCAGCAAAACTTTCAAGCATTCCTTCAAGTATTATGCCTTCTGGTGTGTCCGAAATTTGTTCGGTGGCAGAAATAACCTTAACACCATTGCGATTTAAAATCGCCTTATTCACAGCACTATCGTGGCGAGAACGAGCAAATCTATCAAACTTATACACAAGTACATAATCAAAACCTTTCTTCTTGCTATCTCGAAGCATTCTTTGAAAGTCTGGTCGATGGTCATTTGTGCCTGTCATAGCCCTGTCGATATATGTATCAACAATCTTAATATTTTCTCGCTCTGCATATTCTTTGCAAACTCTAAGTTGTCCGTCAATACTTTGCTCTGACTGACTATCACTTGAATATCTTGCATAGATTACTGCTTTTTTCATAAACGAGTGAGACGAACAAGCTTGACTGCTTGCAGGACAATTTGTTAGCGAACGAAGTTTATATATCATATATAAAACACCACCTTTTAACCAATTATACCGCGATATATCAAAAAAGTCAGCATGATTAGCAAAGTTTTTATAAAAAACAATACAAATAAAAGATATTTTATGATATAATCCATTGTAGGAGTAAAACACATGGTAAACATAAAGAGATTGGAAGATAAAGATATTTTGCAAATGAAAGAAGTTTTAGAAGATGATAATATGATTTTTGATTTAAACAATTTAAAAAAATTTCTAACAACTCCAAATACTTATGGTTTTATTGCAAAAGTCGACGAAAATATTGTTGGATTTGCTTATTGTTATGCACTTCAAAGGCCTGATGGACTTGTTATGTTTTATTTGCATTCAATCGGCATTTTGCCCAACTACCAAGATAAAGGTGTTGGAAGCAAACTTATGAGATTTATAATTGATTTTGCAAAGAAAAGCAACTTTTCAGAATTGTTTGTTATTACCGACAAAGGCAACCCAAGAGCATGCCATTTATATGAAAAGTTTGGCGGAAAAAATGACTATGAAAATGAGATAGTCTATGTCTATGATTTTTTAAAAAAGTGAGAAAATATATGAAATATTCGATAGAGAATGTAAAACAAATCATCGGTGCTAAAATAGATATTCATAGTGTAGAATTTTTAGGTGCTGGAAATCATAGCGAAGCATTTTGTATTAATAAAAATCTCGTTATAAAATTACCAAAACACAAGAAAGCAAGTGCCTGTTTAGAGCGGGAAATAAAAGTCCTTGAGCAAATACAAGGAAAATTTGATTTGCAAATACCTAATGTTGTTTCAAAAGGCAAATTTAAAAGGGATAATGGAGTATTCGTTTATTTCATTTCTAAAAAACTTGAAGGTAAAAATTTAAGTCATAATGAATTTCTAGCATTGCCACAACATAACAAAGATAAATGCGCAACGATTATTGCAAGATTTTTATATGTCTTGCACAATCAAAAACAAGCGTTAGGAATAAATCGAAAAGACTTTGTTTTACTACATGGCGATTTTAGTCTTAATCATATTTTGTTTGACAAAAACAATCTGCCTTGTTCTATTTTAGATTTTGGCGACACAAGAATAGGGAAACTAATGAGCGACTTCATTTATTTACTTGATGAAGAAGATGATGAAGAGTTTGGAAAAGGTTTTGGCTTGAAAGTTTTAGAAAAATATAATAAACTTACAAAGGAGAACAACTTTGAAAATAACATTTAGACCAGCAACTGTTGAAGATTGCAAAATGATTAGGGAGTGGATTAAAATAAACGGATTTACTCGTCATTGGTATTATTTCGATAAGATTCCTAGATTATCAACTCTTGAAACAAAAATGTCAAAAAAATTGAAAGAGCCAAATACAAGAGCTAATATAGTTTTGATTGATAATGTGCCAATAGGATATATTCAATCATATCCAGTTGATGGCAATGGGAATTGGACAAAGCAAGTTAAGGTTGCAGAAAATATGGCAAGTATTGACTATTTTATTGGTGATATAAATTATATTCACAAAGGAATTGGCTCTAAAATGATTTTAGAGTATATTGAGCAAGTTGTTAAAAAAGAGAATTATGCAGTTGCAATGATTTCTCCAGACCCTGGAAATGCAGTCCAACAAAAACTAATGGCAAAATGTGGATTTAAGTATATAAAAACAGTTGGTATTCCATACGAAAATAGCAAGAACAAAGAAGCTGTTTATATTAAAGAATTGGAAAAGTAATAGTCTATATTTTCTATTTCTATATATTTCATATATAGAGATATTTTTATCTCAAAAAAGTGGCGTTTCGGGTGTAATTATAGAACAAAATTGAGCATTTTTAAGAAAATTTACAGTAAGCAGGATAAGGAATAGGCTCAAAATCGAGTTTTTGGTCGTTAAAATGCCTATAAATAAAGGCATTTAGACGACTCACACTAAAAAAGAAGAAGTTTCGATTTTGAGTCATTCCCCTTATTTGACCAAGTGGGACACCCACTTGTCTTTTTTTGTTAAAAATATAGCAAAATATTTTGAAATATGTTATACTTGATTTATCCAATTTGTTAACCAAGTCCATAGGTTATTCCTCACAAAGATTTATTCTTTGGAGGAACTATGAAAAACAACAAAATGGATAGTCTTGATTGTTGTAATAGTTCCTTGCAAAATAAGAACACCGCCCGTTGCAACTTGTCCACAAGCAAACTCACAATAGGTTGCTGTGAGTTTGATAAAAAGCAAATGAAAGAAATCGCCTTTCAGTTTGCTCACGATCTAATGGACTATTTTGACAACGGCGGAGATTTGACAAACCTGTCCGCAAAAAGTGTTTATTCACTCCTTTCGGACATATTCAAATCCAACAATTAGGACAACGAAGAGAGAAGTCCAATCCAAGCTTCTCTCTTTTGTTTTGAAATGTAAATAATTTATGATATAATAATTTTATAAGGCAAGTTAATTTATCTTAACTCTTAGTTTGATATAACCAACACCAACTTGGACTTGTAGTTGGTTCGGATACTTTATCACTTGTCGCACCATAAAGAAACCATAATATTGATACGAAAGATATCGGTATTATGGCTTTTTTATTGCAATAATAGGGGTATTTTTCCCTTTTTTATAGGTTTT
>CAMEUD010000139.1 GCA_945937975.1 uncultured Clostridia bacterium | reverse complement strand
AAGCAGAAACAAAGAAGTTCGGAGCTATTTTTTTAATTTTTTAGCCTTGGTAAATAATAAGACTAACAAAATATAATACTATACATATTGCCATAATTGATACACATGCAATAGTTGCACGAGAAAGTTTTACATTTCTTGATTCACCTTTGTTTTGTGCGTAATAGCTTTCTTGACTTGAACCAGTTAATGCACTTTGTCCATCTTCGTTGGCATTTGATTGTAAAAGTGTTGTAACAATCATAATAACTGCACAGAGAGCAATCATACAAACAAGAACAATTCTTATGATTGGGAATGAACTTGTTACCCAATATGGCATTGATGATTCCAATAATAAATTTTGTTTCATAATTTCTCCTTAAAAACTCCAAATACTGATAAGAACAATTAAACCAACAAGCAATGCAATAAGTAGAATTTGCCCTATCTTTAATTTACCCTTGTCTTTTGCAAAAGTTTTTATAAACTTTATAAATACCATTGCCAAACAAATACTAAGACCAGCAATTATTACTATCTTGGTAAATGTGGGTAAATTGAAAAAAAATGTTTTAATGTCGTTTATAAATTTTTCCATTTACATTTCTCCATTAGGAATAATTTAACACAAAACTAGTTTTATGTCAATACAAACGACTATACAACATTGTGCATTATAAAGAATTATAATATTTTTGTCAAATATTTTAGCAATTTAAAAGCAAAAAGAAGATGTCATTTTGAACATCTTCTTTTTTGTTATAAAGTTATATCAATATCTTCATTCTTTGTGCCATAAACTCTATTATACGCATCAATAAAACTTTTACCAAATACTTTATAGAAATAATGTTGTAATGCAATCGTCCATTTTTTATCAAAAACTTCTTTGCCTGATTTTTCTTCGTATACTTCAAATTCATATACATTGTAAACTACCTTGTTATTATCTTTTGTTCCAGATAGTTCTATGTATTTTCTATTATTTTTATTATACTTTACAATTACTGATTTAATGTCAAGGTTTTTATCACCAATACAATATCTTTTATAATTATCATTTGCAAAAACATCTAAAATTTCGGAAACATTAAAATTTAAACAGTCATATTCCTTTTTAGCAAACATATTTTTACCCCTTTTTTATTTATATATGATTATAATATTATAATATAAATATTTCAATAGGTAAATACGAAATTATTGTCGAATTTTGACAATTTATGCATGTACCCAAATTGGTTTTAGAGTTATATTTGAAGTTATCTTTAATGTTGTTGCACCCGTATATTTTCCATCATATAAGTTTTGCACACTATCTCCCCAAGCAACTGTTTTAAAGTTATACTTTGGTCCACCGTATGAATAAACTGCTGTTGCGACATAATTGCTGAATACCAAATCTGTATTCCTTTCTATCTTAACTTGGTTTGAATTGTTTGTGTTTGAAACACTTGAAACACTCTTTTTTGAACCACTTGATACCCACCAGCCTGGTTTTGTCCAAGCATTAGTATCAAAAGTTACAATGCAATATTCTTTAACATCCCAAACTGCTATATATTTGTTATCACCAGCAACCGTTAAAACGCTGGCACTTGTGATTAACTCATCATTTCCTTCAAGTTTGTAACCAAGGAATTTATATTCAACAGTATATGAGCCTTTATTTTCTTCAAAATTAGAATATTGTGAAAGCACAAGAGTTGAACCTTCATATAATATTTGTTTATCAAAATAAGGATTGCCATTTAGTGTTGTATAATTTGAAACAACAGTAACATAGTATGCATTTCTTATATACCAAACTGTGTTTTGATTAACAACAAATGAACTTACCAAGTTATTTTCATCAAAGTTTTGAGATAAATATACTTTTGTGGAATTTTCGTAAATATCAAGTGATTTTATATTAAACTCCTCATCTGCTTTAACTTTTCCAGAATAAACAATTTCATTATTATGGTAAATTGTCAAACTATAAGTTTTTGTTATAATTTCTTCCCATTTTGCATAAAGTGTAATTTCACCGCCTTGGAATGTTTTTTCTGTGTAATCTTTGCCATCGGCAGTTTGCCAACCCAAAAATACTTTAAGTTTTGATGTGTTCTCATCAATTTGTTCTTCCAAATTAGATAAGTTTGGAAGTGATAAATTATCTCCAACAAAACCTATAATTGAATTGATATCAACTCTTTCATCATTTGTAACAAAGTTTATTTTTGTATATTCCTTTTTTTCTTTTATTTCCCACTTTGCATAAAGTGTGATATTTGAATTTGGGAATGTGTCTTGAATAAATTTGTTTGTGCAATTTTCATCTGTATACCAACCAGCAAAAATATATGTTACTTTTGTGATATTGTCATCAAAAACTCTATCTTCCATATTTGGGAAATCAATTTTTGATGCTATTACACCTGTTTGAGTTAATATTGTTTGACCATTATCAATAAAGTAAATTTTTCTTTCATCTCTATTTACTTGTTTCCAACTGCCTGTGCTTTCTTTTTCATATTCGCCATTAAGTCCAAAACCATAAACATTGTCATAGTCATCAATAAATTTTGTTGCTTTTGATATATCAACACTTTGTCCAATATCAACCAAGAACAATGATTCATTATCGCTTTGGTTGCTTGAACTGTTTGTTTTTAATGAAATCATACCATCAAGTACTTGTAAATCCATATCAAGACGCTTAAAGTAATCTTTTCCATCACTTGTCATTTGATTTGATGTTTCAATTATTAATGAAAGTGTACCAATATCTGCATTATGGGCAAGTTCTGCCAAGTTTACAACAACTGTATGTTTGTTATTACTGTGTGTATATTCTTTTACAATATTACCATAATCAGTTTTTCCTTCATATGCTTGACTCTTGTCTATTGCTTCATTAATTTTGTTTTGAATTGAATCTGTGAAACCAAGCAAATATTGCATATAGTATTTGATATTTTCAAATAGATAACTTGGTTCAATCTTTGTCATTCTTGAAAATTCTTTGCAAGCGCCAGATTTTTCATCAACAGTTGACAAATATATGTTACCTTCGTGGAAGTAAATTGTTATAACTCTTTTTCTTGAAAGAAGTGCAACACCATTTGAGTTTGAGTTATTTACACCAGTTATGATTGGGTAATTATTAATTTCAATAACACCATCCCAACCTATTGTTTCTTTTTCGGTTATCTCGCCTGTTTTTTCATCAAATTCTTTTGTTTTTGTTATAATCTTTTTAATTCTTGCATCAACTCCAACTGTGGTTGCATTAAACTTTATACCAATATCAATGTTAAGTTTTATACCACCAACAATATGGAAGTCGTTAAGGTTTGAAGTATTAACAAGTGCTCTAATTAAA
>CAMEUD010000138.1 GCA_945937975.1 uncultured Clostridia bacterium | reverse complement strand
CTATAATATTATTAATAGTTTTGGGGTATATAGTTATTTCAATTATATTCTATTATTTTTCCAGTCTATTTAGGTACAATATGATACTAAATAGATATAGTTATGTTGGCAGAATAATAACAACAGTAATGTATAAAGACCTTAATCATTATAATATTGATTTTTCTTGGTGGAACAATCATAAATATCAAGTGATAAGTATTAAGTCTTTTGATAACCTTAATCTTGTTGGATACTATTTTGATAAAAAATCAAATAATACAGCATTGTTGGTTCATGGTTATGCGTCAAATGCTTACGAAATGCAATGCTATGCAAAAATGTTTTATGATATGGATTATAATGTTTTGGTTATTGACAATCGTGGACATGGAAAAAGCGATGGGAAAATAATATCAATGGGTTATTATGAAAAGTATGATATATCATCTTGGGTAAATTTTTTAACAGATAAAAACAAAAATGTAAAAATTGTTGTTTTTGGCATTAGTATGGGTGGTGCATCAGTATGTCTTTATAGTGGTACAGAAAAACCTAAAAATGTTAAAGCAATTATTAGTGATTGTGCATATTCAAGTGCATATAAAATTGTAAAAAGTGTGGCAAACAAAAGTGTTGTATTCTCAATTTTACCAACGCTTCAAGTTTTTAACTTGTATACAAAACTTAAAGTTGGTTTTAAATTAAGTGATGTTAATGTTGTGAAACAAATTGAAAAATGTGATGTTCCAATGTTGTTAATTCATGGAGAAAAAGATAATTTTGTACCTTTTTCAATGCAAGGTGAATTATACAATGCTTGCCCCGAACAATATAGGAATAAATTTTCGGTAGAAAATGCAGGCCATGGAGAAAGTTTATATACTTTGAAGGGTAAATATATTAAAAAAGTGGAAGAATTTTTAAAAAAATATGTATAAGTTTTACATATTTTTTTTCATATACTTGAAAATTGTGCATAATAATGCTAAAATATCAATATTAAAAAGGAGAAAAAATGGAAGTAGAAGCAACTAATTTTATTGAAGACATTATTAATAAAGACCTAGCAGAAGGAAGATGCGACCATGTCCAAACAAGACACCCACCAGAACCAAGTGGTTATTTGCATATAGGACATGTTAGAAATATCGTATTAAACTATGGTCTTGCCCAAAAATATGGTGGTGTTTGTAACCTTAGATATGATGACACAAACCCACAAAAAGAAAGTCAGGAATTTGTTGATTCTATCCAAGATGATGTTCACTGGCTTGGTTATGATTGGCATGAAATTCACTATGCAACAGAGTATTTTCAAATGAACTATGAAGTAGCCTTAAAACTTATAAAAGAAGGTAAAGCATATGTTTGTGATTTAAGTCCAGAAGAATTATCAAAAACTCGTGGAACATTAACAGAACCAGGAACAAACAGCCCATATAGAAATAGGTCTGTTGAAGAAAACCTTGATTTGTTTGAAAGAATGAAAAATGGTGAATTTGAAATGGGTTCAAGATGTTTGAGAGCCAAAATTGATATGGCAAGTCCAAATATGAATATGCGCGACCCAGTAATTTACAGAATTCAATATCTCAATCACCAAAGAATTGGAAGGAGTTGGAATATTTACCCAACATACGATTTTTCTCACCCACTTGATGATTGTTATGAAGGTGTAACACATTCAATTTGTGGACCAGAATTTGAAGACCACAGACCACTTTATAATTGGGTAGTTGAAAATAGTGGACTAAAAAACCATTCAAGACAAGTTGAATATGCAAACCTTTATATCAAAGGTGCAATTCTTGGTAAAAGATTTATCAAAAAACTTGTTCAAGATGGGAAGGTTACAGGATTTGATGACCCAAGACTTTACTCTCTTCGTGGTTTAAGAAGAAGGGGTGTTCTTCCAGAAAGTTTGAAAAACTTTGTTATTGCTGCTGGAATTTCAAAAAGTAACTCATTAATTGACCCAGAATTTTTAAATCACTTTATTCGTGATGATTTAAACAAAGTGTCAAAAAGAGTTATGGCAGTTTTAAATCCAATTAAACTTGTTATAACAAACTGGGAAGACGGAAAGGAAGAAGAAGTTGAACTTGAAGATTATCTACAAAATGAAACAACAACAAAGCGTAAATATTATTTTGGAAAAGAAAGTCTGATAGAAAGAGAAGATTTTATATCAGTTCCAGACCCAAAATTCCACCGTTTGTATGTTGGTGCAGAAGTAAGACTTAAAGGTGCATACATTGTAAAATGTACTGATTTTGATATTGATGACAATGGTAATGTTACGACTGTTTATGCTGAATATGAAGAAGGTACAAAATCAGGCAGTAATTGCACAAAGAAAGTTAAAGGCACAATTCATTGGATAAATCCAAATCATGCAAAAAATATTGAAGTAAGATTATTTGAAAATCTTGTTGATGAAGAAAGTCAAGATGAAGTTGAAGGACAAGAACACGCAACAGATAATTTCAAAATAAATCCAAATTCAAAGATTATATTAGAAAATGCGTATATTGAAGATGATGTAGATTTTAATTATGATGATAGATATCAATTTATGCGTAATGGTTATTTCTGTTTAGACAAAGATACAACAGATAATAAATTAGTATTTAATCGTACTATAACACTTAAAGATACTAAAAAGAAATAAAAAATTAATATATTGACAAATTGCCACCATGGTCGTTTAGAGAACTAAACTCCTACGGTGGCAATTTTATTAAACTTTTCTCTTGTGCTTTTTAGTTCGCATATCAAAGACAAAACTTTTGATATTGTTATTATAAATTTGACAATATTTCATAAAGTGTTTATACTCTTTTTTTGTAAAGAGGTAATTATGGAAGAAATACGAACAAGATTTGCACCAAGTCCAACAGGATATATGCATATTGGGAATTTGCGTACTGCACTTTATGCTTTTTTGTATGCAAAACACCACAATGGCAAGTTTATTTTAAGAATAGAAGATACTGACCAAAAGCGTTATGTTGAAGGTGCAACAGAAATTATATACAATACACTAAAACAAACAAAATTAATTCATGATGAAGGTCCAGATATTGGTGGAAACTATGGTCCTTATGTTCAAAGTGAAAGGAAGGCTCTTTATAAAGAATATGCAGAAAAATTAGTCAAAAGTGGACATGCGTATTACTGCTTTTGCTCAAACTCTCACGAAGAAAACTCACATGAAGAAGATGAACCACAAACTTATGGCTATAACAGGCATTGCAGAAATTTAAGCAAAGAAGAAGTTGAAAAAAATTTAAAAGAAGGCAAAAGTTATGTCATTCGTCAAAAAGTGCCACTTGATGGGACAACTACTTTTCACGATGAAATCTATGGAGATA
>CAMEUD010000137.1 GCA_945937975.1 uncultured Clostridia bacterium | reverse complement strand
ACCTGAATTTGAACCATTGGCAAAAGTAATTAAAGATATGAATTTATCTCCAACAATAATTTCAGAGTCAAGAGATAAAATGACGACTGATAGTTTAATTATGAAAAGTATATATGAAAAGGTTTAATGATGATACAAAAAATAACTAATGGTGAATTAAATGAAAATTGTTATATATTAACAAGAGATAAAAATTGTATTGTAATTGACCCAGGATATGCATATGAAGAAATAATCAAATATACAAATAAAAATAACTTAACTATTCTTGCAGTTTTACTTACTCATGGGCATTTTGACCATAGCAAAAATGGATTTGAGTTGCAAAAATTAGGAATACCTGTTTATATTCATAAAGAAGATGCAGATAAACTCTACACAGATAATAATTTGTCAAATTTAGTAGATGCCAATTTTGATTATTATAATGCTGATTATTTGATAGATGAAGGGAAATTGTGCATTGGAGATTTTACATTTGATGTTATTCATACTCCAGGTCATAGTAAAGGTTCTGTTTCTTTTATTTATGAAAATAACATATTTTGTGGAGATACATTATTTGAAAATGGATACGGAAGATACGATTTTTATGATGGCAATTATTTTGACATAATGAAAAGTGTTAAACATTTATTAAAATATAAAAAAGATGGTTATAAATTCTTTTATGGACATTAAAAAAAGAGTTGATAATTGGCATATTTGTGTGCTATACTAAAATGAAAATTAAGTTAATTAAGGAGAAAATATGATAACAGCAGGTGAATTTAGAAAAGGTGTAACTTTTGAAATGGAAGGCAATGTTTATGTTGTTGTAGAATTTTTGCATGTAAAACCAGGAAAGGGCTCACCATTTGTAAGAACAAAACTTAAAAATGTTGTAACAGGACAAGTTTTGGAAAGAACTTTCAACCCAACTGATAAATTTCAAGTTGCAGTTATTGAAAGAAAAGAAATGCAATATTTATACAACGAAGGAGATTTGTATTATTTTATGGATATGGAAACATATGACCAAATGCCACTTAACAAATCTCAAGTTGCTGATGCAATGAATTTTATGACAGAAAATATGATGGCAACAATTCAAAGCTACAAAGGTAATGTATTTTCAGTTGTTCCACCAACATTTGTTGAATTAACAATCACAGATTGTGAACCAGGAGTTCAAGGTGATACAACAAAATCAAGTTACAAACCAGCAACACTTGAAACAGGCTATATTATCAATGTTCCACTTTTTGTAAACAATGGTGAAAAAATCAGAGTTGACACAAGAGATGGTTCATACATGGAAAGAGTTAAATAAGCTTGATTTAAAATTATGTCGAAATATGTAATACTTTTTAGTATTGCATATTTTTTTTACTTTTTTGTTATTTTAATTATCCTTTCTAGTATACATATTTTGGGAGATGATATATGTTACTTGATATTTTGACAGACAATCTTGCTAATATTTTTAGGCAAAAAGTTTCAATCAAGGAATTGACAGAAATAAGAATAAGACGAAATAGACCAATCGTTGTTTTTGTAAAAGGACAACCTTATTATTTATCCAATAATGGATTATGCTGTGATATTGATGAAGCCATAATTGCTAATCAAGACATAATAAACGAAATCGTGTATAAGGCAAGTGATTATTCTATATATGCTGTAAACGAACAAATAAAACAAGGGTATATAATGCTTGAAAATGGTGTTAGAGTTGGATTATGCGGCAATGTTGTAACAGAAAATCAGTCTATAAAAACGATTGTTTCTTGGAGCAGTTTGAATATAAGAATACCACATCAAGTAAAAAATTTTTCATTATGTTGTTTTGACGATATTGTAAGCGAAAATGGAATTTATAATACTTTAATAATATCTCCACCTGGAGCAGGTAAAACAACATTTATTAGAGATTTCTTGTATCAAATATCAAATCATAATTATTGTTTAAATGTGTCTGTTATAGATGAAAGAGGAGAAATTGCAGGTGGTGAAAATAGTACATTAGATATAGGCAATTTTTGTGATGTAATGAGTTATTCAACCAAAAAAGATGGATTTATGAAATGTTTAAGGTCAATGAATCCAAATTTAATTGTAACAGATGAAATAGGGAGTAGTGAAGATGCAAACAGTCTAATTGATGCCATGAATTGTGGAGTAAAAGTATTGGCATCTATTCATGCTTCAAGTATTGATGACTTAAAAAATAAAAAGATATTTCAAAATTTACCACATAATTTTTTTGAAAGATATGTGTTGTTATCAAAGAGAGAAGGACCAGGAACTTTTGAAGGAATTTATAATGAAAAATTTGCAAGAATAGTGAAGTGGTGATTATGGTAATTATATTAATTTTATGTATCATATTTTGTTTTTCGCTTTTGGGTTATAAATTGGCATCGTATTATATTTCTCGAAAAAAATTCTTTTTATCACTTCAAGTGTTTATGTCAAGTTTTAAATTAGATGTTTCATTTTCACAAGATAAATTAAAAAATATAATTGAGAAAAATTCACTTAATGTTTCAAGTCCTGATTTAACATCAATATGTTCTAATGTTTGCACAATTCTGGACAATAAAAAACCTATCGATAATACGATTCTAAGTAATGTTAAAATTTTAAAAAATGAAGAAAAAGATTTTATTATTAAATTCTTTTCTAGTCTGGGGAAATACGATTCCACAAATCAAGCAAAAGAAATTGATTCCTATTTAGCAAAAATTAATGAGATGTATATTAATGCTAATGATGAGTGCAAAAAATATGCTAGTTTGTTTATCAAACTGGGAGCGATAATTGGTGTGCTAGTTTGTTTATTGATTATATAAGGAGAAGAATATGGGTGTTGAAATAATTTTTAAAATAACGGCTGTTGGCATATTAACTGCTGTAGTTGGACAAGTATTAAAGCAAACTGGTAAAGAGGAAATAGCAACTTTTTCAACACTCTCGGGACTTATTATTGTTTTACTTATGGTATTAGACCTTATTGGAACACTATTTGATACTGTAAAAAACTTGTTTGGGTTTTGAGGTGCTATGGAAATTGTAAAAATAATTGGTATAGGAATAATAACAATTCTTTGTGTAATAATCGTAAAACCTATAAAGCCTGAAATAGCAATAATAGTTGGAGTATCTGGTGGTATTTTAATACTCAGTCAAACAATTAATTTTATATTTGAAATAATTAACACATTTACAAACATTGTAGATAAAACAGGACTCAATATGGGTCTTCTAAAAATAGTGTTAAAAATTGTTGGAATTGGCTATTTGACAGAATTTAGTGCCAATTTATGTGCTGACTCTGGTAATTCAAGTATAGGAGATAAAATAATATTCGCTGGGAA
>CAMEUD010000136.1 GCA_945937975.1 uncultured Clostridia bacterium | reverse complement strand
ATTTCAAATCTTCTTTTTATATTAAGTGGTTTACTTAATCCTATTTTTACATATTTTTTATCAATATTCGCAAATATACATACGCCTATTACTGCAAGAGAATTTACAACACTGTGTTTACCATAACAACCTAAATCTATGTGTGCGTAAAATTCATTATTGACATATGAATCATATGAATATTTACCATTTTTTATTGTTATGTTTCTTGCAACTATATTTTCATTGTTAAAACCAAAACTTAATGATGTATTATTAGATTGGAAATTTGAAACACATTTATTTGAACATTCCAAAAACTTGCCGTATGACAATTTTTCATTTTCAAAAGATTTAAAATAATCTAAATGCTCTGGCTCAACATTAAGTACTATACCAATATTTGATTTTAAGTGTAAAAAACAATCGTGATACTCACACGCTTCTGTAATAAAATAATTATTGCCACCTTTAACAAAACCGAATTGATTACCTTTTATTATTCCACCAATGTGAAGTGTTGGATTTTTGCCTGCAACAATAAAACAATTATAAATCATTTCTGTGGTACTTGTTTTACCATGAGAACCAGCAACCGAGATTACATTATTATATTTTTGTGAAATATACCCCAAAAGTTCTCCACGAGATAAAACCTTTAACTTTTTTTCTCTTGCATATTTTAATTCAACATTATCTTCTTTTATTGCATAGTTATATACCACAACACAATCATAATTTATATTTGATTCTTTATGTCCAATAAAAACATTGATTCCATTATTTATCAAATCATCTGTTATTTGTGATTTGTGAGTATCACTACCTTGAACTACATATCCACAACTTTTTAAATAAAAAGCAAGAGCAGACATACTTATTCCACCAATACCAATAAAATGAAATTTTAAATTTTTCATACTAAAATATATGTTAATTCATTGTTGTATGTTCACTTAAAAATTTTTTAAAAATATTTGCGTATGATATAATTTTGTGGTATAAATATATTAGTTACAAAAAAGGAGATACATTTATGAACATTACAGAAGTAAGAGTAAGACTTGTAAACAAAGATGAATCAAAATTAAAGGCAGTTGCTTCTATGACAATTGATGGATGTTTTGTTATTCATGATATCAAGGTTATTCAAGGAAATGAAGGATTATTTATTTCTATGCCTTCAAGAAAAACTCCAGAAGGTGAATACAAAGATATCGTTCATCCAATCAACACAGAAACAAGAGAAGCAATCAGCAAAAAAATAATTGAAGCTTATGAACAAGAATTAAATAAAGCTGAGTAATAAAATGTAAAAATGCCACATCAAAAAGATGTGGTATTTTTTTACAAAAATAAAAAAGAGAGAACGGCAAAACTAAAAAAACCTTTCTCTCTATAAGGAGATATCCATATGAAAAATGATATCTTTCACAAACATAATTACTTATGTTCGCACTTATATTCTATTACCAAATTAAGCAAATGTCAATAGTCAATATTAAAAACCTTGCTTTGTTTTTTTGATTAATTCTCTAAAATAGTTATCAACATTAACCATTGCCCTATTAAGTGCCATTGTAAATCTTTGCATAATTAATTGGTCATACTTGATTTCAATAACTTTTACCTTTGACAACTCCAAAGCATCAATATTTAATTCTTTCACCAATTCTTGACAAATTACTTGTCCAAGTAAAATTTGATAGTTATCGTTAGTAATTCCCATTATTTCCAATAAATCAGGATAATAATCACTAAAAATTATACTATCATATGCAAAATTAAAAAATAAACTTAATTTTGTTATCGAATGTTTATTCCCATTTGCACCAGCCAAGAATAGCCATTTGTATGATAATTCTATATTTTCTGGAATTGCTGGATTTGAATGTTTAAACCAATAAGAAAGTAAATCTTGTGCAACAACATCGCCCATAACCGCTTGTTCACATTGTTTTATATATTCATCAGCATAAATATCTTCAATTTCAATTGAACCTTTACCATATGTTGTTTTTGCAATTGTTGCTCTACGCTTCAAAAATTCGTTTCTATAATAATCAACTGTATCTTCTCTGTTATATGTTACACCTTCAACCTGTTTTATAAATTTCATAATAATCTCCAAAGTTATACAAGATTATTATAACAAAAATTATTAAACATTACTACTAGATTTTGCTGTCTTTTTTGAACTTTTTTGTTTTTCTTTTTTGGCATCGTTATAGTAACCAGCAATCACCATTTCAAAGTATGGATAGATGAATACAAAGAAAACGAACAATGAAATAATAATTGGAACAACAATACCAACCCAACTAGGGACTGTTGCAAAATAATTTAATATTATCATCAAACAGGAGAATACCAAATCAACCACTAAAACAAAAAACGCTTCCATTAGGTAAACTAAAAATATTTCAAGTCTTTTTCCATAAACTAATTTTTTGCTTTCTTGCAAACATTTTGTTGCAGAATATGATGAATTGTCTGCCATAATATATGGAGCAAAACTATAATTTAATCCACAAATAATTCCCGGGAAAATCAATAACATAGACCAAAGACAAATTAAAACCATACTACATATTTGTAAACAAAAACAAGAAATACATCTTTTATAATAGTAAAAAACATTTTCAACTTTTATTTCTTTACCTTGTATACAATCTGAAAAATTATTCTTAAACCCAACAATAGCAAATGAAAATACAAAAAATGCAAGAGCAAATCCAAATATTGGAAATAGTACACACAAAAATACACTAACCCACATTACAAAACTTGAAAGTAACACATCAAAATTGCATTGATGAAAAATCTCATTAGTTTTTTGCCATAAATATTCATTTTTATTTTTCATAATCTTTCCTTTTTGTAAGTATTTGCAAAAAGAAAAATTTTAATCAAAAAATATGCACTAACTTGTGTGCATATTTTTATTAATATTTACATTAAAGGTGAAAATAACCTTAAAATAGCTTGTGCAAACTTGCTAGATAAAAATCTTCTTTTATATGCCTGTTTTGTAAGAATTTCACTATTATCCATATCTTGCCAAAATATTTTTTTATTTTTATCAACAAATTGTTCGCCATATAGTACTGCAGATATTTCAAAGTTTAAAGCAAATGACCTATTGTCCATATTACAAGTTCCTATTGCAACTGCTAAATCATCTACTAAAATTGTTTTTGAATGTATAAAACCTTTATATAGATAAACTTCAACGCCTATTTCAAGAAGTCGTTTTATATAAGATAAAGTTACATAATAAACAAATTTTTTATCTGGCTTTTTGGGTATCATAATTTTTACATCTACCCCACTTTTTTTTGCCAAAATAATTGCTTTCATAAAAGTTTCATCTGGTATAAAATATGGAGTTTGAATATATATTCTT
>CAMEUD010000135.1 GCA_945937975.1 uncultured Clostridia bacterium | reverse complement strand
GACTTTGGGTCTAGGGGGGGGGGGGTAGAATAGAATTGAATAGTAGTTTGTGTCTTGCATAAACTAAATGAATAAACTCCAAAAGGAGAAATCTATGAAAAAAGTAAAATTGTTTGCAACGATTGCAAGTTTATGCCTTGCTGTTGCTGTGTTATGCTTTGGTGTATTTTCTGCAACAAACATAACTTATACCATTGGTGGAACAATAAGTTATGAAGTAAAAGATGCTTTTGTTAAAGTAAACACAAAAGTATACAAAGGAACAAATGCATATAATCGTGGGAAATTGGAACTTGTTAGTGAAGATTTTGCAAGTGGCACAAAAACACTTGCAAGTGAAAACTTTACACAAGACACATCTTATGTGATTTCAGAGTATGATTCAACAATTGCAAGCACATTTGTTAAAAATGATATGAATTTTGAATTTTCATCAACAACAAAAAGTTATGTTGTGGAAATGGATATAAAAAATTTAAGTCCAAGTGTAAGTGTTTGGGCAATTGCTGAATGGGATATTGACGACAATTCAAATATTGTTCAAGGCAATAATGTTATGCAAAAGGAAATAACAAGTACAGCATCAAAAAAGATATATTTTGCAGTAAGTGTGGAAGATTTTAGGAATAGTATAAGTGGAGTAAATTACTCAATGAACCTAAAAATTGGTGTTGGCGACTATTCAAGAAGTGAAGAAAATTTAAGTAAAATAACAATAGATTTAGAGAAAAAGGTTACACCAAAAGATAATATATCTGGGTTAGTTGTGATACCAGAAGATTGTATAGTTGAACCAGCAACATACACAGAGATTATGGGACAACAAGTGCCAATCAGTCCATTTGCAACAAGTGGAGCAGATACAATAGTGTTACCAAGCACAGTTGAAAGTTGTTTAAAGATGTGTGTTATTGGTTGTCAAAATGTAACAAGAATTGTTGGAGTACAAACTTTTGGAAGCGACCAAATGTTTTATGGACAAACTGGAATATTTAGTGCGAGAGCAATAAATCTTGATGGCTACACTTATGCAATGTGTTCGAATCTAAATTCTGTAAATCTTGCGAATATTACAAAGGTTGGAGACTGGTCTTTTGGAATGTGTTCAAATCTAAAATCTATAAATCTTACAAATATAACAGAGATTGGAGAAAGTTCTTTTGCGTGTTGTGGGTTTGCTGGCGAATTTGTAATTCCTGGTAATGTAAAAACAATAGGTAGAAGTGCATTTCTAGCCAATGAAAAAATAACATCTTTAAAATTTGAAGATGGAGTTGGAACACTAGAACTAGATGCTTTTGATGAAAGTTATGGCTTAGAAAATATTTATTTTGCAAAAAGTGTAACATTTAGCAAATCTCCATTTGGTACTTCATTCAATGAAATGGGTAAAGATGTTAATGTATATGTTGAAGATTTAGAGTATCTTTTTAAATTAAGTTTGTTTAATAATATTGGTTGGATAGGAAAGGGATACTTTAATTATTATGTAAATAATGTTTTAACAAAAGATATAATAATTCCTAGCACAATGACAAAAATAAATAACTGTGTATTTGTTTCAGCAAATATTGAATCAATCACAATACCAAATTCGATTACTGAAATTGGGAACTACGCATTTTATAATTGTCAAAGACTAAAAACAATAAATTATCTAGGCACAAAAGCACAATGGGATGTAATAACAAAGGGAACTTCTTGGAATGAATATTGTCCAAGCGATATGGTAATTAAATGCACAGACGGAAACATATAAAAGAGTAATAAAAAAATCTCAACAAATTATGTTGAGATTTTTTTGTTACGCCGTTTGCCAAGTTCTATTATTTTTGAACCATTCACTATCTTTTAAAATTGTGTCATTGTTTGAACATTTTATGTTGTAATTTGTTTGATTTGAAATATAAATGATATTACCATTAAATGATTCAAATTTGTTTGCATCATAGTCAATACATAAAGTTGTTACGTAAATTTTGTCAGTAAACTTTGATACATTATCAATAAATTCTTGAGTAGGGAATTGGTTGTCTTTTGTTTTTGTGTATTCAGGACTTCCTGCACAACAACAAACGCAGACGACCTTTGGTTTTATTACATTAAGAAGTGGCATTGATGAAGAAGTCTTGCTACCATGATGTCCAGCTTTATATAAATCAATTTCTGGTAAAGAGTTTAAATTAACAAGTGCTTCTTCTCCATCTTTTTCCAAATCACCTGTAAATAAGAAATTTTTTCCAGCACTTTCTATTAATGTACACACAGAATGGTTGTTTTCTGTTTTAGATTTTTGTGTGTAGAATTTGCTATCTAATATTTTTAAAGTTGAATTTTCACCAATTTTATATTCTTTTTTAGCACCCTTACTTTCCTGTATGCAATCTTCGGCATCAAATACATTTGTATTGTTTTTTTGTTTACTTTCGTTTAGTTCTCTCAAAAAGTTAGAATAAAGACCTTTTGTTGAATTTTGATTTGTTTGCGCAAAAGTTATAATGTTTTCACATTTATATAAATCAAAGATACTATTTATGTTTGTTGGTGTTGCAAACCCTGCATAATGGTCTTGATGAGCGTGGGTAACAATAACATATTCCAGTGTTCCATCTGTTACATATTTGTTAAGGTAATTCGCAACAGTTGAAATACTGTCAGATTTTGAACCACAATCAATCAAAATGTCGCAAGTTTTTGTTTTTATATAAGTACAGTCGCCAGTGTATTTATTTCCCAATTCCAAAAAATGTACAGAAATTTCTGCATCTGTTAAATCTAAATCACTGTCTGCTTTTTGAATTTCATCATTCTTTGAGTAGTAAACATCACTTGTTAAAATAAGTTCTTCTGTTTTTGGTAGTTTTATATATGTATAAACTGAAAAGCCTCCAAAAACACCTAGAATCAATGCAAGAGTACATAATATAAAAGCACCAAATTTATTTGTTTTCTTTTTACTCATTTATATTTTCCCCCTCACTTGGTTCAACAAAAGTAATTAACCTTATTTTTTGAATTTTAAAAAGTGTTCCATATTTAAAATCAACTGATGAGTACTTTATGTAAAATGTTCCAACTTCATCACTGTAATAATTACCGTTTGCATCAATTTTAAGGTTAGTTTCTATTTTTGCATCTTTTGAATAATCTTGACCAATGGAAATAATTTTTACACCAGGGTCAGTAAATTTTTCATCTATTGTAAATGTTAGTTCATCTTCGCCAATTATTTCAAAGCAATCGTTTCTTGAAATAAAATAAAAAGCACCAACTCCAACCATAACTCCAATAACAAGGCATAAAAATGCAAAAGCCCAAACTTTTCCACTTGTATTTTGGGCAAGTTTTTTTGCTTTGTTTTTTGTTTTTTTACTTACTTTTATATCGCTTGA
>CAMEUD010000134.1 GCA_945937975.1 uncultured Clostridia bacterium | reverse complement strand
TTTTTTATGTTTCTTTAAATAAATTTTTTGAAGTCTATATCTATTATATCTTTGAATTATGATTGGGAGCATATCTATAAACACAGAAGCAATAAATGCAGTCAAAAGATAAAGCCACCATTCATTAACGGAAAGCAAACAGCCAAAAATAATTGATAAATAACTAGATATAATGCAAAAAATGTGTATAAGTTCTGCACAAATGTTATTTTTTAAAATTACATCAAGATTATTTGTCATAACAAACTGCGATTTGTCCATAACAAAATATTTATCTTTCCATGATTTGACCCTTAATTTATTATAAAAATTAAATTCCCAATCTTTTACAATATACTTTTTATTTAATATGTTGATATTCTGTTTTATGAATAATGTAAAGATTGCACCAATTAATAATCTTATGTCAAAATGGTAAGCAAACATAAAAAGTGTGATAAAAGTAGAAATTTGCCAACCATAAAATCCACCAATGATGCAATATATAAGATTAGAAAGAAAAAGTATATTAAATATGATGGCAAGCAGAATTACGCTTTTTAAAGTTTTTTTATCCATTGGTTCTCCAATTATATGTTCTTAACAAACTATAATCAATATATATGTATATGTCAAGAAATTTATAAAATCTACTTGACACTATAAAGATAAAGGACTACTATAATAATAGTTGAACAATAATTCAATTATTATAAGCAATGATTTAGCATTATGTTAAAGACTTTATAAAATCAATCATATAATAATTACTATATAGTAGTATATAACAGTTGAATGGTTATTCATATATAAAAGGAGAAAAATGACAAAAAAATATAAGATACAAGGTTTAGATTGTCCAAACTGTGCAAGAGCATTGGAAGAACAACTTAACTTGGGGAAATATATCAAGAGTGCAAAGATTGAATTTGTTAAATCAACTTTGGAAATAAAAAGCGATGATGATAAAAATGCCATTGATGAAGCAATAAAAATTACAAAACAAATTGAACCTGGTGCAAAAATTATTGTTGATAATGAAAAGAATAAAAAATCAAAAAGTGGAGTTCTTGTTGATATTTGCTTGCTTTCTTTGGGTTTAATTCTTGCAATAATAACTCTAACGGTCAAAATGCCAGTTTGGTTATATTGGGCATTGTTTGTTTCAAGTGCTTTGCTTATGGGTTATAAAACATATTACAGAGCATTAAAATTATTACTAAAAGGTACAATAAACGAAAACTTTTTGGTAACATTGTCCGTTGTTGGTGCAACTCTTGTTGGAGAGCATTGTGATGGACTTATGGTTGTTGGTCTTTACACTATTGGAAAAATTTTAGAAAGTATTGCACTTAATAAGTCAAAAAAATCTATTGAAGAACTAACAAATATAAAACCAGAGTTTGCTTATTTGGTAAATGAAAGCAACGAAGAAATCAAAGTTGACCCAAGTGAAATTCAAATTGGAGATACAATAATTGTTAAGGCAGGTGAAGAGGTTGCAGTTGATGGAGTTGTTATTTCTGGAAATGTAACCTTAAACACACAAAGTTTAACAGGTGAAAGTTTGCCAGTGAATGTTGGAGAAGGTGATGGAGTACTTTCTGGTTCTATTGTTCTTGATGGTGTTTTGTATATAAAGGCAACAAAAGAATATAAAAACAGTACGGTTAGCAAAATCTTGAATCTTATTGAAAATGCAAGTGATAAAAAAGCAAAAACAGAAACAATTATTTCAAAGATTGCAAGATGGTATACATTGGGAGTAATTTTGCTTGCAATAGGTGTTTGGGGAATTGTTTGGGCAGTAACTCAAAACTTAAGTACAGCAATTTATCGTGGGTTAATCTTTTTGGTTATTTCATGTCCTTGTGCATTTGCAATATCAGTACCACTTTCATATTTTTCTGGAATTGGCAATGCATCAAGGAAAGGAATACTTGTAAAAGGTTCAAATTATCTTGATGTACTAACAAAAATTAAAGCAGTAGATTTTGATAAAACAGGCACTTTGACAACTGGTGAATTTGAAATAGTCAATGTTATCCTAAAAGGTAAATATAAAAAGGAAGAAATTGTATATTTTGCTTGTCTTGGCGAGCAATATTCAAATCACCCACTAGCAAAAGGAATTACAAGAAATTGTACACCAAAGTTGCCAAAACTTAAAAAAATTAAAGAAGTTGCTGGCAAAGGAGTGTATTTTGAATATAATAACAACAATTATTTTGTTGGTAGAAAACAAAAAGATTTACAAAAAACAATGGTAGAAGTGTATGAAAATGATACTTTAATTGGAATAATTGAACTTTGTGATGAGATAAAAGATAGCACAACTCCTTGCATAAAAGATCTAAAGGCAATGGGAATAAAAACAATAATGCTTTCAGGCGATAATGAAAGTGTTGTAAAAGATGTTGCAAAAGAAGTTGGACTTGATGAAGCATATGGAAAACTTCTTCCAGAAGATAAATATAAATTTATTGAAAACCAAAAGAATAATAAAGTCGTTATGGCATATGTTGGAGATGGTATAAATGATGCACCAAGTTTAACTCTTGCCGATGTTGGTATAAGTATGGGGCTTAATGGAAGTGAAGCAAGCATTGAAGCATCAGACATTGTTATCGCAAACGACAATCCACAAAAAATTGTTGAAGCAATAAAAATTTCAAAATTTACACGAAAAATTGTATGGCAAAATATAATACTTTCTGCTGTAATAAAACTTACATTTTTAACTTTGGGTGCTTTGGGAATAACCGGTATGTTAAGTGCTGTTATTGCCGATGTTGGAGTTACACTTCTTGCAATTCTCAACAGTTTGAGAGCATTGAGATATAATGGGAAATAGAATAAAGGCAGATGAGATTTTTTCCTAGAACCGTTAAGAAAACAATGGTAGAATGAACTTTGTTCAATATTTATGTAATTTTGATTGCTGGACACAAAGTCCCATTTGTCAGAAATCTTAACAGTAACAGTCAACCCATCAACAGCTTCCGGTTCATAAATAAGATAAAAAATTCACTAGCCTATACTAGTGAATTTTTTTGTTAACTTTTATAAAATCATATCAGTTTCTGTAACTTTGTTTTTCTTTAGTGGTGTGATATCAAATACCCATTCTTGACCAAAGCCAAGATTGTTTCTGTATAGTTCAAGGTTATTCTTTTTTGCAAAATTATCGTGCATATGCAGGCTTGCAATATTTTGATTATTGATTGTGCAAGTGATTTCTTTTACATCTTGTTTTGCCAAGTCTTGCGCCGATTTTTTGAGTAGCCATTCGCCATAGCCACAACTTGTGTAATCATTATGCACAGAGATAAATTCCAAATGATAAGCGTTTGGTCTATCACTTTTTGAATACATAGCATATGCCATTGGGAGCAAGACACCTTCGTCATTTTTTATATAT
>CAMEUD010000133.1 GCA_945937975.1 uncultured Clostridia bacterium | reverse complement strand
TAAACATTGGGCAACAAAACTTGGGGCTTTAGTTCTAATTCCACATGGTTGGTTTTGTAAAGTTCGTCAACAATCGTTTGCAAAACTTCATCTTTGTTTAGTTTGTAACCTACCCTCTCTTTGGTTATTTCAAAATATGGTGCTTTGTGTGGCAAAAATTTTAGTGTTGCATCACGTGGCTCGATGTTAACAGTTTTAAGTACTTTGTCAAAATAATTTTGCCAGTCAAAAAACATAAAACAAAATGCGTCCGAAATTGGGATTCGATTGTTTATCATAAAATCTAAGGTGCTGGCACGCTGGCTGTTTGTGCCTGTTCGGTTGTGTTTTTGCAAGGTACGTTCTTGCAAAAAGTTTGTGATGTTTGGGATATGTTCGTTGGAGTTGTATATAAAACAGTGACCTTGATATTTTAAGCTGATGGTGATGTTTGGAACATCTGACAAGTCAAGCGCAGTCGCACACACTGAAACAATTTTAGAGTTTGAAAGCAACACAAAAGCAAGTGCCACACACAGCAAAAACAAAACTAGCATAAAGCTCAGCAAAACATACTTTTTAATTGCTCTTGTGTGCATAAAACCTCCTTAGATACAAAAAAACTACACTATATTTTGTGTAGTTTGTTATAATTTATTCTAATAAACAAAAAGGGCTAAGCACTTGCTCGTTGCTCTTTTTTGCGGGCTTGTTCCTTCAAAATTTGCTGTTTTGCTGACACCAAACCTTCGAGGGTTGAAGGCATTTCACTAAGTGCAAGTTCAGCAAAATCTTCACTAACAATTTCTTGGGTAAGGAGGGTTAAGATTTGTTCTTTTCTAAAATTAGCAATTTGCAATTGTGTGTTTATGGGAAGCAACATAATCATACTGCCAATCAAAAACTTGTTTAGCAAAGAGAAATCTGTTGATTTGCTTAAAATCAGTTTTTTGCTTACAAGCCTATACCACTTGTCTGCCACAGCTTCAATGTCTGCGTCTGTTGCAAAATCTCCTTTAAAATTTTCCAAAAAGTCTTGCATCGACTCTTTGCTTATAAAAAACTGTTCCAGTTTTTTTCTGTTCATCAAAATTGTTTGTGGCAAATCTATTGCCTTTATGCCTTCGATGACGTGAAAAGTGCTTCCCTTATAGCCCGCCTCTGCGTCATACAACTGCCCCGCCAACTTGCCACGCATAAGCGAAACTCGGTTGCCGTACAACCCTTTGCCAAAAATGAACTTTTCGAAATAATATCCACAAGTGATTGCATAATCAAGGTGTTGCATTGCCTGAACACTGGTAAACTCTTTTTTTATCATAGCACACCTCCACGTGTAAAATTAGACATCGAGGTTAAATTTGCTGGTTCGGGCAACTTTTTTGCCATTTGGCAAAACAGCATCAACAAGCAAAACAATGTTGCCTTTGCTGTCTGCCTCTACTTCGGCAAAAGATGAGGCCTCGTCCACCTCACCATTATACTCTAAAGCACAACGACAATAAACTTCGAGATATTCTTTGGCGTTTACAAACGCCTCTTCAACAGTTGCGCCTTCAGTACAAACATTGATATCGTGCAAAACTATCGTAAAGCCTTTGCCCTCGCTGTCTTGATATAAAACTGCTGGAAAAATAAATTGTTGCATAGCATCTTACTCCTTTTCATCACTAACATTCTATCATAATGAAAAATTTTTGTAAACTAAAACAAATAATTAATAATACAAAAATGCCATATTTAATGCTATCAACATTATGTGTGACAAAATCCACAATATGTTTAGTGCCAACGCCATACTGGCAATTGGGCTGGATTGACGTTTGCGCTTAAAACGGTGAAAAGTCAACAAGTCAAACACAATGCCAACAATGCCCACAGCAATGCCCAAAAAATTTGGCACATTAAGCCAAACAGAAACACCAAAATGCAGAATGGCAAACAAAATGATTGACAAAACAAACAGCCCTAGCGCACCAAGGCTTACAAAAAACGAAATTCTTGCCCAGTGTTCATCCACCGTAATGGTCAGTTCTTCCTTTTTTTGTTTGCTGTCAATATAATCAAAATACCCCATTTTTCACCTCTAGGTTAAGTATATAAATTATTGTTAAATTTTGCAAATGATTTTCAACATATATTGTTATTTTGCACATTTTTTTTGTTGTTATTATATAATGATAACAGCAGGAGTTGTTGTACATAACAGGAAAAAACTGCCTGTTATGAAAACTTTTAGGAGGCTTATGCAATGTGTGTACAAAGACATCCTTGCAAATTTAAATGTTTTCAAAATTACACTTCACTTTGCAACGAATTCCCTGTTGTAGAAAAAAAGCGCCGTGATGACGACTTTATCTGCGACTGCCGTTGCAGGCGTATGCATGACATGCCATGTGAGTTTGATAGAAACAACAAACAAGACAACTGGAACTGGCGTCAGGACAACTGTGACCAACAAAAAGAATGGATTTGTTTTGAAAAACAACAGAAAAAATGCCCAGACAAATTTCGTTTTTGCATCACAGGAACAGTAAAATTTGACGGCTCTTGCTAAACAAAAGATAGGCTACCTTGATTGGTGGCCTATTGTTTTGTATATTTTTTAACAATTTGAACAAGAGAGTTTTTGTTGTTAAGTTCGGGCGCAATGCAACAAACAGTCAACAAGTGATTTAAAATTTCGCTGTATTTTGTTTTTGGCAAGTCCGGAAATTTTTGCATCAGCACATCACCGTTTATGTTCAAATCCTTTAATTTTAATGGAACTTTGTCAATAAGCATAATGTTTTTAAGCATTTTTAAGTCACTTGCGCCGTTGTTTAACTCGGCAATGCCAACAATTTCGTCAATGTGGTCTATGTGGTGTTGCACAAACAAACGCTTTTGGTCCACATTTGCAAAGCCACCGCACACATCCAAAAAACCAAGGATGATTTGTGTCTGTCTGCAAACTTCTTTTTTGTTTATGCCCAAACCAAACTCGCCCAAAACAAGCGCTATGTTTTGTTGATCAATTTTCAGCCCAACAGCATTCAAAAAATCAATTACAAAACAACTTAGACGATAAGATGCTGGTGCTTTTGCAACAAGCGAAAACCACTTGCCTTTTGGCACCTCGCACAAAAGATTGTTGGTTGTGTAAAGTTGTTTAAAAACAAATTGCCATGCTTGCAAATCAGTCAAGTTTTTAAGCCCACAAATGTGCCCATCCACAGCATTTACGCTTGGATATTTGTAATCAGCATAAAGAATGGAGACAATCTCTTTGTTAAAGCGCTCACGAGATATAGTTTGCAAATTTGCAATCATAGATTTTGCAACCAAAAAACATTTTTTGTCTATCTTAAAACCCAGTTCACTTGCAATACGAACCAACCGAAGCATCCTAAGCCCATCACTGCTAAACACAAACTCGGGTGTTTCAACTGTTCG
>CAMEUD010000132.1 GCA_945937975.1 uncultured Clostridia bacterium | reverse complement strand
GCAAACAAAAAGAGTTCGCTTCATTTGTTGAACAGATAGACAAATCGAAATTTATCAGTTATTCAAGGTACTTTTTATGCGAAATTTTAACATTATTCTCATCTACCATTGCATATTCGAGAGTTGTGTCTATTTTTTGATGACCTAGCATTTTTTGAACTTGTTCGATTGGCATGCCTTTATCAATAGCTTTTGTGGCTAAAGTACGCCTAAATTTATGTGGGTGAACCTTATAATGAACCCTTTTACCAATCTTCCTTAACATTATCTCAATTCCACTAATTTGAAGCCTATTATGTGGATAATTTAGACTAACAAATAAAGCTTCATTATCATCATCTCTGCTACTTAAATAATCCTGAACTTCAATTTTTGTTTTTGCATCAAAATATACTTTTCTTTGTTTATTTCCTTTACCTAAAACAATGCATTCCTTACATTCAAAATTAACTTCATTTTTATTTAACCTTACGAGTTCTCCAACTCTTACACCAGTGGAAAATAAAAAGTCAATAATTGCTTTATCCCTTAATGTTTTAGTTGCATTCCTTATACTTTCAAGCATTTCATCAGAATATGTGTCTTTAACAATTTTACCAGTTTTAACTTTGTGTATTCTCCTAGTTGGACTTTTAGTTATATAATCTTCAGATTCTAACCAAGTGAAAAAAGTTGAAATAACCCTTCTAACATTGTCTATCGTAATCCTTGAAATGTCATTCTTTTCCTTATACAATGACAAATAATTTCTTATATCTTCTGTATCAATAACTAAATAATTCTTTGTAACTTTCTTAAACATCGACTTCAAAACAGAAGAATAATATAACAAAGACCTTTCTGAGCAACCTTCTATTCTTTTAGATGACAAAAACAAATCAAGAGCATCTAAATTAGAAATTGGGTTTCCTTCATATATTTCTTTAATTTCAATATTTACAAAGCTATCATCAAGAGCTTTTAAGATATCTTTTCTATACTTTTTAACCATATAAGGCTTGATATTGTCTAAAATCCTATTTTTTAACTCAAATAATTCCATAATAAAAACCTCCTTAATTTAGGAGGCTTTATTTATTTTACTTAGTTAAGCGACTGCCACATTTACACTATTGTGTAAGAATGTAATAAATCTATACAATGGCTCTGGATTTTCAAATATTAAATCATAATCTTGTTGCTTAAATGGTGATGACTCGTAAAGGTCATTTGGAACAATATCACCATTTTGAAGGACAAAATGAACTACCTGTTGTAAAAATTCTTGTTGCTTTGCGTTAAAGTTGTATTGGCTTAAATAAGTTGATAAAACTTTAGTTACAGCTTCTTTTTCAAGACCAACAATTTTTCTTACAAACACACCAAAAGATAAACCATTTGCAATATTATCATAATCCTGTTGCGTGCCCAGCTTATGACATAAAATATCTGAAAGTTCTGCTATGTCTTTTTGCGTTAAAGGAATTAAATTCTTTATCTTATAAACAGCACCATATTCTGAATTTTCTGATAGATAATCAATAACTCTTTGTTTGTAATTTTTGAATTGTGGACTAATAACATTACCACCTTCTTTTTCAATTACACTATCACTAAAATTCGACTCAATTGTTACAAGAAATTCTCTTTCTAAGAATTGAACTAGATCTCTTATTTCAAGTCTAACTTTTTCAAGTTTTGAAAGAGTTATATTGCTCCAGAATTCATTGCTCATTGTTTCTTTCAAAAACTCTTTCTTATGAGCAACAGCAGGAATTGTTGTTTTATCTAATAAAACAGCAGAAATTGTTGTAACTTTTTGTATTGCTTTTGAATAATCGTTTTCTCCAATAATTTCCTGCAATTCCATGTTAAATAGCCATAAATCAAACCATTTTGCTTGTTCATTATCACTATTTGCATCAATCAATGGCGTTATCTGTTTTTTGATTTCTTTAGCCTCAATCAAACTAACGTAATCCCAACATTCATCAACAGAATATTTATCAACATATTTCAAAGCACTACGAACATTTATTAAGTTTCTATTAAGGTTTTTAATCTTACCAAGCAACTCAGCTTTATATTTCTCATAAAACTCTTTATGCTCAGGATTTTCTTGATGTTCATTCTTTTGTAATTCACAAACAATATCGAGCTTTAAGTTAAATATTCTTTGAGAAATATTAAGTGCATTTTTAGCTTCTTTACCATCTGGGTGCATTCTAAAGAACTCAAAAACATCACAGAAATCAAAGATATAAAAACCTTGTTTGTTTTCTTGAATAGTTATCTCTGCATTTTGATTATTTTCTTCAAAATATGAACGGTCAGGAGAGAATACATGAAGTTCTTTGCAAGTTCTTGTTCCCCTTCCAATCATTTGCCAGAATTTTATTTTTGAGAAAACTTTCTTGAAGAAAACTAAGTTAACAACTTCAGGAACATCAATACCCGTATCCATCATATCAACAGAAACAGCTATTGTAAAGTCACTGTCTTTTTGAGAGAATTCATCAATTAAAGTTTGAGCATAATTAACATAATTATCTATCAATTTGCAGTAATTTGGTCCTTTGTCAGGATATAATGCTCTAAATCTATCAACGATTGCTTTTGCGTGATTATGATTAGTTGCAAATATAATTGTTTTACCAAGTTTTTCACCAGCATTAACTTTCATGCCTTCATTCATAACAGTCTGAATAACTTTGTCAATAGTACCCAAATTCATTATTCTTCTTCTGAATTCAGCACCATCAATTTGAGCTGGCAAATTACCTTCGCTATCTTCAAAAAGATTTTCATATTGTTCTTTTTCGGCTGCAGAAAGTTTATCATATTTAAGCCCATTTTTCATAAGCTCAGTTGTTCTTTCAAAAGCATGGAAATTAACCAAAAAGCCTTCTTTAACGGCAGTGTCATAATCATAAGCGAATGTTGGCTCACCTTTAGGCAATTCAAACAATTCATATGTAGAAGAATCGACTTGTTCTCTTGGTGTTGCTGTAAGACCTAAAACGATAGAATCAAAATAGTTAAATATTGCTTTATATTTGTTATACACAGACCTATGACACTCATCAACAACAATTAAATCAAATGCAGCAATACCATACTTTTTATCTTCACAATCAATCATGTTTATCATTGTTTGATATGTTGAGAATGTTATTCTTGCATTATAATCTCTATCTTGTTCTCTTTCTTGCGAGAGCACACAAACACTGCTATCACCCAAATACTTTGTAAATGCATTTTTTGCCTGATTAACAAGTGCTGTTCTGTCTGCCAAAAATAAAACATGTTTAGCCCAATTAAATTTTTGCAAAACATCAACAATAGAAATTGCACATCTTGTTTTTCCTGTTCCTGTTGCCATGACAAGCAAAACTTTTCTATGCTTTTGATTTAATGACTCACAAACAGCTGTACAAGCATTTTGAATAAAATATCTATCTGAAATATTAGGGTTGA
>CAMEUD010000131.1 GCA_945937975.1 uncultured Clostridia bacterium | reverse complement strand
TATGAAATTTTGTTTGCAACCAGCAGAACATTTGAAGGGTTATCAAGCACAAGGGTGTTTGAAACAAAAGAAACAAATGCAGATAAAATCATCAATGCACTTATCCCAAAGATTGACGGAGATAAGTTGATTTTAATTAGAGAATACACTGGTAATTTTAATGACATCATATTGCTTGCAAATGCAGTTAAAGAAGAAAATCAAATTTCAAAGATAAAAGAAAAGCATTCCAGATTTGCTGACTTTTTTAAAAGATTGCTGGATATGGTAATAAATTTTATTTTTGGTTACAAACTATTTCACACACAACTGTCAATGCTTTGTTTTGGAAAAGTTCCGCTTGATGTTTTAAAAACTTTGGAAAATGCATCTATGTATACCAAAATAAACAAGTGGGCAGGCATTGATATTGTTGAAGTTAATATTTCACATAGATGCAAATTGAAATTTAAACCAAAAATAAAAGGTAACATTATTAGTCTTTGTGTATTTAGTGTACTATTTATTGCACCAATTCTTTGTTGGGCATTAGTTGATTATAGCAAAAAAGCATTTTATTTACGCGCATTGTATGTTTTGATTATGGCGATATCCTTAACTATAGTCGCAATATCTGTTATACTTATTTGCGTAAAAAATTTGGTTGGCAATAATGAGTACGAAAAAGCAGAAATAAAAGAAAAGGAGAAAGTATGAAAAAAGTAAGAATAGGGATAAACGGTTTTGGAAGAATAGGAAGATTAGTTTTGCGTGCAATTGCCAATCGTGATGATGTTGAGTGCGTTGCGGTAAATGACCCATTTTTAACACTTGACTATGCAAAATATTTGTTTGAATTTGATAGCATTCATGGGCGATATGACGGCGAAGTTAAAATTGATGGCGAATATTTAATTGTTGGCAAAAACAAGATTAAGTTTTTTGCGGAAAAAGACCCAGCAATGATACCATGGAAAGATGTGAATGCAGATTATATTGCTGAAGCGACAGGAGTATTTACTTCATATGATAAAGCAAAGGCACATCTATCATCTGGGGCAAAAAAGGTTGTTGTAACTGCACCAGGTAAAGAAATGCCTATGTTTGTTATGGGCGTAAACGAAAACAGTTACACAAAAGATATGGATATTGTTTCAAATGCAAGTTGCACAACAAACTGTTTGGCACCACTTGCAAAGGTAATCAATGATAATTTTGGAATCAAAGATGGACTTATGACAACTGTCCATTCAACAACTGCAACACAACTTACAGTTGATGGTTCAAGCAAAAAAGATTGGCGTGGGGGCAGAGCTGCTTCATACAACATTATTCCTTCTTCAACAGGTGCAGCAAAGGCGGTAGGTATTGTTATTCCTTCATTAAAGGGAAAACTTACTGGAATGAGTTTTAGAGTTCCAACACTTGACGTAAGTGTTGTTGATTTGACTTGTAACCTTGAAAAACCAACAACATATGAAGAGATTGTTGAAAAAATAAAAGAGTCAGCAAATGGAGAAATGAAAGGTATTTTATCATATACAGATGAAGCAGTTGTTTCAAGTGACTTTATATCAAATCCACACACATGCATATTTGATATAACAGCAGGAATTATGCTTACACCAACATTTGTAAAACTTGTTGCTTGGTATGATAATGAATGGGGGTATTCAAACAAGGTTGTTGACCTTATTGCACATATGGCAAAGATTGATAACAAATAAAAAAACAAAAAAGCCGAAACATTTAGTTTCGGCTTTTTGCTAACAAAACAAATAAAATGCATATAAGAGAGTTTTGCAATAAACTTAAAGGATAAATGGTATAAAAATTGTTTTCGTTTTGTTATAAAATAAGGATATGAAAAGATATGAATTGAAACAGATTTCCCTGTTTCGTAGATATGATATCTTACAAAAACCTCAAAGTAAACAAAGTGTGACAAAAAAATTTGGACAAAAATGTCCAAATTTTTTGTTTTATTAAACAACAAGTGGAAGAATAATTCCAAGAAGTACAACTAACAAGAGTACGAAATACAAAACTTTCCAAACTGCTTGTTTTGACCTAACATATTTCCAAGCAAGGTAAGCAACAATACAAATTGCAATTGCGGTTGCGAATCCTTGTAATGCTTGAACTATTTTAAGGTTTACTCCACACAATGCAAGTATTGATGCAACAAGGTACAATATTGCCATTGCGCCAATTGTCCAAAAACTTATTTTGTTAAGTCCCCAAACAGTTCTTGTTCTTTTTGTTTTTGTAGTACTTTTTGATGAACTACTTTTGCTACTTGAAGTAGATTTACTTTTTGTTTCAGCCATAATTTTCTCCTTTTTCTTTACGTCAGATATTTTAGCAAATTTATTGAAAAAAATAAAGTGTTTTATGTAAAATTTTGTATGCTCATTGATTATTTTTTGTACCTATTTGATTTTTTATACAAAAAATATTATACTGACACTATGAAACAAAAAATATTGGAATTTTTAAAAACAAGCAAAATCAAATTCAAAAGCAAGGATGATATGATTTTATTTTTTGCTGGAAGATTTACAAAAACACCAAAAGAAATAAAAAGTATAATAAACTCAATGCTTGCTCGTGGAGAGATTTTTGAAAAGAGAAAGGGTGAATTTAAAATCACAGGTGAAGATAAAAAACTTATAAAAGGTAAGGTTATTGGCAACAGTAAAGGATATGCATTTTTAGTGCCACAAGATAGAACTTTGCCAGACTTTTTTATTGCTCCCAAAAAATTGAATGGTGCAATGGACGGAGATTTAGTTCTTGCAAAAATTCTTGAACAAACAGAAGAAGTAACAGAATGTGAAGTTGTTTCAATTTTGGAAAATACAAATAAAACTATTGTTGGAACAATAACTTATGTAAACAAAAAAAATGCATTTGTTATCCCAGATAATAAAAAATTATCAAAAGATATTTTTGTGCCACAAAATATGACAAAGGGCGCAAAACAGGGTTATAGGGTTGTTGTAAAATTAAATAAAAACAATACAGACAAACTCTCGGGTGAAGTTGTTGAAGTGTTAGGTGAGAGTGATGATATTGCCAGTTTGGAACTTGGTATAATTCGTGAGCATAAACTTTATGAAGAATTTCCAAACAGTGTAATGAGTGAAGCAAGGGCAATTCCACAAAGATTGCAACTTAATGACTATGTTAATAGAGTTGATTTGAGAAACAAAAAAATATTTACAATAGATGGTGCTGATTCAAGGGATTTTGATGATGCAGTATCTTTGGATATGAAAGGCGAAAACTATTTACTTGGCGTGCATATAGCGGACGTCGGTAACTATGTAAAATATAACACAGAACTCGACAAAGAAGCATACACTCGTGGAACAAGTGTATATTTCCCAAATATGGTTTTACCAATGCTTCCAAAAGAATTGTCAAATGGTATATGTTCGCTTAATGAAGGTGTTGACAGATTGACACTTACTTGTG
>CAMEUD010000130.1 GCA_945937975.1 uncultured Clostridia bacterium | reverse complement strand
TTTTTCAAGTCGAGTAGATTGCATATCAGTGTATTTCAGTTATTAATTACATATATAGTCTGCAAAGATAATCATTTTCACCGAAAACCCGTATCACCATCATTGGATATGTCGGTAAATTATCTTAAAGATATTTGTTCACTTTCAGGGAAAAGCATTGGCATTGCTTGCTTTTTTATTTTGAAGGCGATTGTGTCGCCATGCCCTCCTGACCTTGAAAGAAGCAAATCAACTGTGATGTATCCTGTATCTAAAAGTGTATCAAATTGTGATACCACAGGGTTTTTGGTGTGTTCAACAAGTGTTGGACGAAAGAGTTCCTCGCCACCCTCAACTTTAGATTCCACTTCTATCCAAAATGTTTCATGATGTTTTTCCAAAAGCCGATCATGCAAAGTGGGCAGTTGCCAAAGCGCAACATCTGCAACTTTTAAATACTTCATCTTCTGTTTATCAACAACGCCTTTTTTCTCTTCTATTGCAAGACGCTTATCAATAGAATAAAGAGTTAATCCTAAATTTTGGGAATTTGGCGTGACACAGTTAAGCGTGTTGTGGTAAGTCAAGGCTTGTTTGCCATCTTTGTTTAAGCGTAAATAACCATATTTGGCTACAATATCTTTTGCTGATTTCAAATGGCTGTTTTTCCAGTCTGGCACTTGACAAAAAAGTGTAGAACGAACTCTTGGACGCTTGTCTCGAAAACTTTTCAACTCAATTCCCTTGTAATCGGGCAATTTTGAACTGTTCATCTCGATTCCTAAAATTCGCTCAATCGCACGACCGACACCTGTATCTGCTAAAACATCTGCTTGATGCCATTCCTTTGCTATATCTTTTAGGTTGTTAGTCAACTCGTTGGCAATGCTCATTGCGACAGAGTTCACATTAGTGATTAATTCTTTTAAAGGCGTAAGGATTGACGAGTTATATACATGCTCAATATTGACACGAGAAAGGTTTACCACATGCAGGATCTTATTATGGAACATCATCAAAAGAATGTCGTTTGGTGAACAATACTTTTTCAAGTTAAAAGTCCATATTCGTGGGTCACCTTTCTTGGTTTCTGGACGATACAATGATGTTGAAGTAGTGAATATTGAAGCTTCGTCTAAAATCGCAGTTGGTTGTAACACCTTATAATCTTGCCCTTGCAGTTGGGCGGAATAATCGTGCATTCCACAGTCCTTGAAGTATTGACGCATTGGCTCTGTCGCATCCAAAATACTTTTTTTGAAACCTGTTTCTGTGATTTGAACAAGGGTGTATTCTATGTTCTTTTGAGTAAGAAATGTAATATTCCGCACCTCAAACTCATTAAAGTTCCTCATGTGAATCATAACTTATTTTATTTGATGTGGTCAAGTATAGTGTTCGCTATAGCCCTTGCCATAAGTGGTGGGACAGCATTGCCTACTAAAGTGTATTGTGGAATTTCCTTTTGACGGTTGTTCCCCCCTGTTTGTCTTTTTCCTTGGAAAACAAACGAATCGTCAAAACTTTGCAATCGAGCCATTTCTCTAACAGTCATAGGGCGACAGGCGGAATAGTGTATGAAATCGTCGGGCATCGTACACACTGTCGGGCTTTGCCCTAATGGGTCTAACACCGTGTAATTACGCTTATTTGAAGCCAAGCCACTTGCTTTTAGCTCGTCCTTTGCCTCATTATAATCTTTATGCTTGGCGATAATGCTAAGGCGCTTGCGAACGCTTTCGCTCTGCAAACTCGTCTGATGATTAAACAATTCCATCACCTTGTGCTTTTTGGGTGATTTTAATTCTTCCATCGATGCCACATAAAAAGGCTCTTTATCAAAAGTGAAGCGATGCCCTAAGCGACCGATTTTAGACCATTCTGTATACAAAAGCCCTCTTGTGTCGGGTTCACCCTGTAATGAACGACGCTTTTTTTCGCTTTCATATTGCTTTTGACTATTTGGTTGGCGATATGCTGTGGCAGTCTCGCCATTGCCCAACATGTCCAAATCCCAAATGGCCTCAAAAACCTTAACCTTATCTTCTTCACCTACCGTATGTGGTATGTTGCTTATTAGCTCTTGATCGTTTCTACAACCGATAAAAAGCACTCGCTCTCGATTTTGCGGCACACCATAGTTTGACGACAATACAACTATCGGTTTGTCAATGTTATATAAGCGAACATTATTCATCAAACGGTCGAACGATTCTAACACTCCATCGTTATTGCCCAGATGCACTCTTATGAAATCAACGCATTCGTCAAAAGTTGAGACATAGAGTCTGAGGACCGATTTGATGATTTCTGCATCATTCTTGCAGTCTCCTAACAATGCCACATCGTCTATTGCCGCTAACGTTGTTTTTAATATTTGCTCAGTCGAAATAGTCTCAACAATAAAATTGTAGTGTTCTACAAACCTGTCGTTATCAATATGGGCAGAGGTTTTCAGTTGAATGATTTGCTTGCGTATTTCATCACGCAAGTGCTTTTCCTTCATCAGTATAAGCCCATGACGAATCGTGTTAACAGCCTCGTTACTCTTGCTGACATTGTAAGGCAAATGCTTGGTAGTCAAGTCTCGCAACAAACCATCAAGGAGTTCAAAGAACGATTCGCTTTCCTTTATTTTTGGATTCTCGTTCACTTCCATTTTCAGTTTCAAAACCAGGGTACTGTATAATGCCGTTGGAATTGAACCTTTTAAATTGTAGTCCAGAAAATCTAAAAGTTGCCCAAGAGTCATCGGGTCAACAATCGACCGAATTTCTCTGATAATACGCTCTTTTATACGTCCTTCATCTTTTGTCAAAATACCTTTCACATTTTCCATGACAAAATACTTCGGACGTAACGCTTTTATCACTTTGAGATAATGGTAGAACAGGTCATCACGTTTATCAAGTTTTTTTCTTCTTCCTGCAAGACTAAATGACTGGCAACTTGGTCCGCCTGTCACAACATCAACTTGTTTGCCTGCCAACTCCTTTAAAAGATTTGGCAAGAAGGAGTCGTCCATAATATCTTGGCACAAAAATTTTGTGTCAAGTCCGAGAACCTCATTGTACCTAACTCTATGTGTTAGTTCACAGTTTTCGTTTATGTCGCTTGCTAAAAGAAAGTCGAAATATTTGTCTGCTGTATAAGCTTGCATAAAACCCTCGCTGATGCCTCCAGCACCAGCAAACAAGTCAACAAATGTTACTTTTTTACGTGATTTTAAAAACTCTTTTTTCTGTCCCATATCATTAAAAGAAATGCTCCAACATGGTTTGGCGACCGACCAAAGCCGTTTGCTACTGTCACAGAACTTCTTTTTTGCGTTTTATTTTGGTCTATTTACAAGCAAGGAAATAACCCTTGTGCATTATGCAAAGGTACAATATTATTTCCAAATACCATATAAATTAGGAGAAATGCCACCGTATTTTGAGGTGAAAAAAATGCAAGGTTGCAGGAAATGGGGGTGCGTGG
>CAMEUD010000129.1 GCA_945937975.1 uncultured Clostridia bacterium | reverse complement strand
AAGGGCATAGTTTGTAATTCTTGATGAGTTACTAAATGTCTTTTCGTTAACATCAATAATACCATATTTGCCTGTGCTTGAACCTTCAACAGACCAACCATTTGGAGTTGATTGTAACTGTGATGTTGAAGAATCGTTAAAATCCCCGTTTGTTACAGTTACTTGCTCAAATTGCATTTCAACACTTGCATCTGCATTATTTAGCATAACAGGGAATTGTGTTACAAGTGTAAAGCACAAAACTAGCACAATGGTAAATACAATCTTTTTTAGTAAATTAAATTTTTTTGTCGTAGTCATAATTTCACCTTTTAATATATTAACTTTGTTAGTATATAGCAAATAGATTAAATTTGCAAATATTTTTTGTGTATTTGTAAACAATATTTTTATGGAAAAAAGCAAGGGTAAGCCAAGTTGGTGGAAAGTTGCATTATGTGGCACAATCATAGGTCTAGTTAATGGATTTTTTGGTGGTGGTGGCGGTATGATATGCGTACCATTTTTAGAGAATGTTTTAAAAATGGAAACAAAGTATGCTCATGCAACCACATTATGTGTGATTTTCCCTTTAAGTTTGGCGAGTTCTATTGTATACATAAATAAAAATAGTGTTAATTTTATCACACTAATTATTATCACTGCTTCGGCACTTTTTGGTGGAATAATCGGGGCATTTTTACTTAAAAAACTCAACTCAAAATGGGTTAGAATAATTTTTGCAATTATTATGTTTTGTGCAGGGTTAAAAATGGTGATATAATGTGGTATTTATATCTTATTTTTGGTATTTTATCAGGTGTTATAGGTGGAATGGGAATGGGTGGTGGAACGCTTCTTATTCCACTTTTAACAATATTTTGTGGAATAAGTCAAATTGTTGCACAAATGTATAATTTATTAGCGTTTTTACCTATGAGTATTATTGCCATTTTTATTCATTATAAAAACAAATTAATAAAAATAAATTGTTTGCCAATTTTAATTGTTTTTGGTATAATATTTTCGATTTTAGGGAGTTTTTTAGCAAATTTAATTGATAAACAAATTTTAAAAATACTTTTTGGTGTATTTTTAATGATATTAAGTATTGTAGAATTTATTAAATTACTAAGAAAGACTGATAAAGACTAAAATATTGTTGCTAAATTAACTTTTGTATGCTAGAATAAATCAGCAAAGGAGATTACATATAATGGTAGACCCAAAAAAATGTATTGGTTGTGGCACTTGTGTTTCAATGTGCCCAGTTGAAGCAATTTCATTTGATGAAAATGGCAGAGCAAAAATTAATAAAGATATTTGCATAAAATGTGGAACTTGTGAAGCAGTATGCCCAGTTAGTGCAATAAAAATAGAAAGATAAAAGGGAATAAAATGGATAAAATTGCAATTATTGAAATGAATGAACTAGGTTTAAAATTATCTATAATGGAAGTCTGTGATGGCGGATATTATAACATTTTAGACAAAATTTCAGAAAATATAAAACTTGGGAATAGTGTAAATAATGAAAATATTATTCCTGTTGCAAAAATTAACGAAACAATAACAATATTAAAATTGTTCCGTAAAATTTGTGTAAACTATAATGTTTCAAAAATTTATGCTTTTGCAAAAAGTTTTATTAAAGATGCAAAAAATCAAATCAGTTTCTTTGATGAAATTTATAACAACACAAGTATTTCTTTCACAATTTTGAATACAGAAGAAGAAATTAAGGCAATTTATTCTGGCGTTGTAAATTTTGTTGATGTTCCAAAGGGAATAATTATTGATGTTGAAGCAAATAGAACACATATCATTCAATACAACAGAAGAACAATGGTAAATGTAAAAACACTTCCATATGGTGCAGTAAGTCTTGCTGATGAAAAAGTTGATTATTCAAGCATTATTGATATGGTAAAAAAAGACATCAAAAATGTTGATTTTTTGGGTAACACAGAAGAAGAAATTATGTATGTTGGCACAGGTCCAACAATGTTGAGCATTGGAAAACTTGCAAAAAAAGTATCTCACTATCCACTTGATATTGACAATAACTATGTTGTTCAAGGTGAAGTTTTTGATGCAGTTTTTAACAAAGTAAAAGACCTTGAACTTGACAAAACAAAAAAATTAAAAGGAATAAGTGAAGACAGAGCAGATAGTTTGGTATCTGGTATGGCAATCGTTAAAGGTATAAGCGATGCAGTAAAAATCGGTCAATTCTCAATTTCTTCTGGAAGTTTTGAAGAAGGTATAATTCACGCATTTGTTCTTCCAGAAGCAAATGACAAACCATTATGTGATATGCTCACTCATAGTCTTGAATCAATAAGATTATTCTATGATTGTGAAAATTCAAACACAAAAAATGTCTATAATTTGGCAATAATTCTTTTCAAACAATTAAAAGTAATTCACAAACTCCCAAGAGTTTATATAAAAGCATTAAGAATTGCATCATCAATGTATGATTGTGGAAAAAGAATAAATTATGATAATTATTCAAATTATAGTCTTGATGTTATAATCAACTCCAATTTAAAAGGTGTATCACATAAGGACCTCTTACTTTCAGGTTTTGCTTGCAAATTCCAAAATTTGGATAATGTTGACCTTGCTGAATGGGTTAGATATAAAGATATTTTGACAGAAGAAGATTTAGATGCTGTAAGAAAGTTAGGTATAATTGTTCGTTTGGCATCAGCACTTGACAGGTCAAAGAGTGGAAATATTATTGATGTTAGTTGCGATATTTTAGGCGATTCAATAATAATGAAAACAATAGTAAAAGAAGATGCAACATTTGATATAAGACAAGGTATGAAAGTTGCAAATGACTTTAAGCGTGTATTAAAGAAAAGTTTGCAAATAATTTAACAAAAACTTTATATCAAAGTTTGTTAATTTGTTGGCATACTGGCATTTTTAATGATAAAAATTATAATTTAGAAAAACATCAAATAATTTGGTGTTTTTTCTTATCTAATTTGACAAACTTTTATGCTTTTGTTATGATGTAAAAGGAGAAAAAATGGCAGAAACAGTACTTGGAATTGATTTTGGTTGTTCAAATATCACAATTCAAAATGAAAATGGACTATTGTTAAAACAACCAAATGTTATGGCAGTAAAAAAGATTGGAGATGAAGTTGAATTTATCACAGCAGGTGAAAGAGCAAAAACAATGCTTGGTAAGGCGACAGACAATGTTTATGTATTCTATCCAGTCAATGCTGGCGAAATTGTAAGCGTAAACTATGCAGAGTTGGAATTAAAAAAGATTTTTAGTTCACTTGGACTAAAATTTGGCTTTTTTTCACGCCTAAAAGTTATAACTCCAATACCTTCTGGAATTACCAGTGAAGAACAAGTAAAATATATAAAATTGTTTAAGAGCATTGGTGCAAAAGAAGTTGTATGTATTCCAAAACTCTTTTTAACTGCTCTTGGAGAAAATATTAATATTGGTGCAAATAGTGCCAA
>CAMEUD010000128.1 GCA_945937975.1 uncultured Clostridia bacterium | reverse complement strand
TTGTTAATCGCAGAGGGTACTCATCATTTTTAAGATGTACAGATTGTGGTTATGTTGCAAAATGCAATGATTGTGATGTAACACTTGTTTATCACAAAGAAGAACAAAAGCTTAAATGTCATTATTGCGGTAAAAGATATAGAGTATTAACAAAGTGTCCAGAATGTGGTAGTACTGCAATAAGAGAAGGAGCAGTTGGTACAGAGCAAGTTGTTAGTATGCTTAAAGAATTATATCCAAATGTCGCAATACTTAGAATGGACAATGATACAACAAGAACAAAAAATGCTTATCAAGATATATTAACTAAATTTGGGCAAACAAAACCTGCATTTTTGGTTGGAACTCAAATGATTGCCAAAGGACATGATTTTGCTGATGTAACTGTTGTTGGTATTGTAGATGCTGACCAAAGTTTGTATCATAGTGATTTTAGAAGTACGGAAAAAACTTTTGAACTAATCACTCAAATGAGTGGTCGTGCTGGCAGAGCAGAAAGTGAAGGTAAGGTTATACTTCAAACATATGTTCCAAGGCATTATGCATATAGATTTATTGCAAACTATGACTATAAAAGTTTTTTTGAAAAAGAGCTGAATATACGAAAAGCAACAAATTTCCCACCATTTACAAAAATTATTAGATTGCTTTTTACTGGTGATAATGAAGAAATAGTAAAAGAATATACAAAATTATGCTATAATAAAGTTAAGGAACTTATGAATGATAATTTGCAGGATTTTGTATATCTTGATGCAATGAAAAGTCCTATTTCAAAAATTAAGAAAAAAATTAGGTATCAAATTCTTATGAGAATAAAAGAAAAAAATTGCGATAAGATTATTGAAAAAATATATGAAATATGCGATAATATTGAGCAAAATAAAATAAGTTTATTTGTGGAAATTGACCCACAGAACTTAAGTTAAAAGGAGAAAAAATGGCTTTAAGAGAAGTTGTACAAGTTGGTAATGATGTTTTAAGAAAGACATCAAAACCAGTTACAGTATTTGATAGTAGATTAGAAGACTTGATTGATGATATGTGGGAAACTATGTATGCAAACAATGGTATGGGTCTTGCAGCTCCACAAGTTGGTATTTTAAAACGCATTGTAGTTATGGATGTCAACGAAATGAAGTTAGAATTAATAAACCCAGAAATTATTGAATCATCAGGAAGTGATATTGAACAAGAAGGTTGCCTTAGTTGTGGAAAAATAAAAGGTAAGGTAGAAAGACCGATGTATGTTACTGTTAGAGCGCAAGACCGATATGGTTATCACTTTACTATTTCAGGTGAAAAATATTTGGCAAGATGTTTATGTCATGAAATTGACCACCTTAATGGTATTCTGTTTATTGATAAAATGATAAAAGATAATTAATAGGAGATTTATGAAAGTAATTTTTTTAGGAACACCAGAATTTGGTAAGGTATGTTTAGATGCATTAATAAAATCAAAACATGAAGTTGTTGCAGTTGTATGTCAAGAAGACAAGCCAAGTGGAAGGGGTAACAAATTAAAAGCTCCACCAACAAAAATTTTGGCGCAAGAAAATAATATACCCGTATATCAATTTCATAAGATTAGAACAGAAGGGGTAGAAATATTAAAGAGTCTTAATGCTGATATAATGGTAACAAGTGCATATGGTCAAATATTAAGTCAAGAAATTATTGATATTTGCCCTCACAAAATCATAAATGTGCATGGTTCATTACTTCCAAAATATCGTGGTGCTAGTCCAATTCAAAGTGCAATACTTAATGGAGAAGTAAAGACTGGTGTAACTATAATGCAAACAGAGATAGGTATAGATACAGGAGCAATGCTTGAAAGTGAAACAGTTGAAATTTTGCCAGCTGACACATATGGTACATTAAGTGAAAAGTTATCTTATGTTGGTGCAGAATTACTTATTGATGCACTTGATAAAATTGAAAATGGAATAGATGTTTGGACAAAGCAAGATGAAAGTCAAGCAACATTTACAAAAATGATTAAACCTGAACAAGAATACTTAGATTTTAACGATACAATGGTTAACTTAGTTAATAAAGTTAGGGCATTTAATCCAAACCCTGTTGCAAAATTTAAAATTGATGGCGAACAGTTCAAAGTTTTTCAGTTAAAACAGATTGAAGATATGAAAAGTCAAAATGTTGGAGAAGTCCTTTTATCATCATCTAAAAAAGGACTTGTAATATCATGCAAAGATGGTGCTGTGGAAGTTGTTGAATTTCAACCACCTTCATCAAAAAGAATGTTAGCAAAAGATTACTTAAATGGTAAAAAAATTGATATAGGAACAATAGTAAATGCTTAATTTGTTAGATTATAGTTTTGAAGAAATAGAAAAATTAGTTCAAGATTTGGGCGAAAAAAAGTTTCGTGCAAGTCAAGTTTATTCTGCTTTATATTCCTATAAAAATGCCAATGAAATATCAAATTTATCAAAAGATCTTTTATCCAAGTTAAGTGAAACTTACAATTTTTGTCCACTTCAAATCTATAAAAAATTTGAAGGCAAAGATGGTACAATAAAATTTATATACAAGTTATATGATGGAAATCTTATTGAAGGCGTTTTAATGTCATACAAGTATGGAAACACACTTTGTGTTTCAACACAAATTGGTTGCAGAATGGGTTGTAAGTTTTGTGCGTCAACTTTAAATGGACTTGTACGAAATCTTACAGCTGGTGAAATTTTGGCACAAGTGCTATGTGTTAATCGTGAACTAGGTGGTGGACTAAAAGATAAACGGAAAATAACAAATATTGTTCTTATGGGAAGTGGAGAACCACTTGATAACTATGACAATGTTGTAAAATTTTTAAATTTAGTTGCTGATGAAAAAGGTATAAATATAAGTCAAAGAAATATTTCTTTGTCGACATGTGGACTTGTCCCAGAAATAAGAAAACTTGCAGATGAAGATTTACAAATTACTCTTACTATTTCGTTACATGCACCTAATGATGAATTAAGACAAAAAACGATGCCAATAGCAAATAGGTATTCAATAAAAGAAATACTCGATGCGGTAAAGTTTTATTTTAACAAAACAAAGCGAAGAATAGTTTTTGAATATGCCTTAATTGATGGTGTGAATGACACATTTGAATGTGCTGATGAATTATCTCATCTTCTAAAAGGTTTGAGTTGTCATGTAAATCTTATTCCACTCAATGAAGTGAAAGAAAGGGGACTTGTTGGGACAAATAGGAAAAGAGCATATGCTTTTATGGATAGGTTAGAAAAGCATAATATTTCTGCCACAGTAAGAAGAACAATGGGAGAAGATATAGAAGGTGCATGTGGACAACTTCGAGCAAAAATAATAAAGGAAGAAAATGAATAAAAAAGGTGTTGTTGTAAAAAAACTTGCCAATGATTTTTGGGTAAAGTGTGATAATGATGTTTTTGTTTGTAAACCAAGGGGGACACTTAAATCTTCTGGTATTTTTGTTGGGGATAATGTTATGATA
>CAMEUD010000127.1 GCA_945937975.1 uncultured Clostridia bacterium | reverse complement strand
AAAAATCTGCCATAGAACATTTACTGCGTAAATGCACTATGGATTTTTCGTCTTGCAGACGGCTACCTGCACTCTTCGATAGACGGTGCAGGTCATCAACATCACTCTGCCAGAGCAGGTGCTATTGATGTGTGCTGCCAAAAATATTTGGCAACAAAAAAAGAACGGTGCAGACCGTTCTTTTTCACTCGCCATTTGGCGATTTGTCTATCGAAACAAATCTTCAAACAGCGACCTTTTCTCACGAATAACTGTCCGTTTCATTTCGCCACAGCCTTCGCACAGGTCGAGTTTTCTATCAAGAACAACTTGGCTTTTGCTTCGTTTTGGATACCCTTCCGGCAAGCATATTTCATTATAACAATCCAGACAAAATTCAGCCATTAATAATACTCCTATTCGTTCATATATGGATTGCGAAACAATGCTCTAAATTCATCATCAGCACTCTGGCTCTTTGGGGCTTCCAAAGTTGCTTGGTGCTTTTTAATCAGTTCGTTGTGATGCCCTACAATCCACTTGTAATGGTTTCGTATATCAACACCTTCATCAAGTTTCGATTGTAAGTCCCTGCAACACCTTTTCCAATCTGGATAGGTATTCCATTGGCTAATCTCTAAATACTCAGCTGAGGTCAGCTTGACATTTGGAAAATCATCACACCATTCGCCCTTCTTAACCTCGTTGTTCTTGATTTTGAAGGTAATGCTTTCAATTTTTCGCCTATCGTTTTTGTACGGGTTTTTAGTTGCCGTTACATTGATTTCAGTGTGTTTATTGATTTCTGCAATAGGTTTTTCAATTCCTCTTGCCCAAAAATTATCAAAGCGGTCATAAGACTTACTTGTCATACCTAATCTCAATCGAAGGTCGGCAACGGTAATGGTAGTGTCCCATTTCTTTGCAGAGTATGATTTCAAAAGTTGATAGAGTTTGATTGCCGGTGTAGTTTTCAAAGCCAAAATACTTCTCTTAAATAATTCAGTAAATTCGGTGTTAGTGACTATCATAGGAATAAATAAATCATTCCAATAAAAGTCAATGGTGTAAGTTTTGTCTTTGATTGCTACACTACTATCAACCCAATGTTTTGGTATTCTAATGTCCTTAAAAATGGGTGTTCTGTGAGCATATTCATCATCAACCCAAGTGATGAAGGCTCTTGTTTGGAAGTGTTTTACAACTTCTTTGTATCGCTCCGAACTACTACCACTATGAATATCAAGGTCAAGAAAATTAACTAACTCTGATAGGGTTAATGTTGTTGCTTTGCTCTGCACCTCATCAATCGAGGTTGCAGTCGGGTTATCTGCTTTGAACTTTGCTAAAAGAACAGCCATAAGATATTGTTCTTTTCGGTTTAATTCATCTACACTCTCCTGCACCAGATAATTTGATTTGGTGATAAGTTGATTATCTGTTCTATCCATTATCTTTCACCTTACCTTTTCTTTGCCACCAATGTTTCTTTGCAGGTTGCGATGCAACATTACTTTCTAACAAAGGTGGTTGGGTGGATTGCATACTAAATTGTGCTGCGGCTCCTTCCCAAGATTTGATTTGTTTATCCTTTACGGCAATTTGGTCTTGTAGCCATTTCTTATCGTTTTCAAGTGTTTCAATTTGTTTCAAAAGTGTTTCGATATATGCACTTTGATTTGTTTCAGTAGTGCTTTGTGATACACTTGATTTTGCCTTAAAGTGTTCTACAATGCGTGTTTGTGCTGTTTCATCATATAACTTTGTTTTTCCTTGTTGAGTTGTTTCATTGATACACTCTTTATTGATGAAACGATAAACTTGTTGTTTATCAACACCGAGTTCATCAGCAATTTGTTTCATACTTTTATTCATAAAAGCAACACCCCTTAATTTTGGTCTAATGAGATTATAGCGCACTCAAAATATGCTTGTCAACAGAAAAAACCTAAAACACCAAAATATTGTGTAGGGATTTATAGCAACAAATAGGTGTCCACTTTGTAGGTGTATTAGTGTCCACTTTGTAGGTGTATTAGTGTCCACTTTGTAGGTGTATTAGTGTTAAAACGCTTTGTTTATGCGGGTTTCAAGCCCTATGAAAATATATTAGAAAACTTATTAGAAAACATTTAGAAAAATAAATTGCTTTCTGCACCGTTTCCAAATTAGCAAAATTTAGTCTTTTTTCAAAGACCACAATATGTACCACAGGTGGTACAGAAAATTTGCAAAATTCTATAATAAAAAGGGAAAACCCCCGAATTATAGTGGGGGTTTTCGTGAGCCTTCGGCTCGGTTATTAATAAAACTAAACAATGTCGATTTCGTCATTTGACTTTGTTCGTTCTCTGGCAGAGCCACCAGACAAGTCAATATTGAAGTGGTTTGTTTTATTTATAAAGCCTTCAATTTTGCTAATAATGGTCTGCATTAAATCTTTCAGCAACTCTACAAGGTCAAGCCCTTGTTCGTTGTATTTTGACATCAACTCTTTCTTGTGAACATCATAGAGTTGTCTTTCAATATGGTCAGTTGGCTTACCCTTCGATAGTTGTTCTGCTTGTTTAAGGTCTGTTTCTATTTCTTCCTTTTGCTCCAGAAGGCTCTCAAATCGTTTTTGAGCCATTTTTTTGCTAACAGGGTATGTTTCTTTAAATTCATCAAAAACGGTCTGCAATTCGATTGTCGTAAGTTCTGCGACCTCTTTTTTGTTAAGCAGGTCTTGAAACATCTGCTTTGGTGTGCTGCCATTCAACACTTCAAGTCCATTTACTTCCTCGAGCAAATCAAAATAAGCATTAAGGTCGCCTACAAGATTGTTATAGGCTTTGATATATTCTGCGTTTGGGTTGCCTTTACCAATGTGCTTTGTTGCAAAATGGCGCGTACTATCAAAACGTTCCAAACCAAAGTAGTCAAGAATTGTGTTTTTGAAAGAAAGGGCAAAGTTCGTGCTTTCAAATATTTTATTCTTGCCGGTAAAGTATCTTGTTTCTACTCCCTTCGGCACACATCTAACTGCATCAGCCTTTCGACACTTTTTGCCTTCGGCATCATAGTAGTAGGCTCTTTTGTGTTCAATTAGTTCCGGCTCTGGCAAGAGTTCTCTTTCTGCATAAATTAAATGTGCGTGAAAATTCTGGGTGCTTTCCTTCCAATGCAGAGCGACAGCACATTCAACACCATAGGTTGCTTTAAACCCTTCGGCAATCTCTTGAGCCGTGATTTGATAGTCTTGTGGTATTCCAATTATAAACTCTCTTGCTTCACAACACTTGCCCTTTCGATTAACCTTCTTGGCGAATTGTTGTTGGCTTTCATCAGCGAGCAGTTTCCAAAACGAATTGTCGGCTGTGTTGTAGTAGCCTTCAATACATTCTTGTCTTTTTGGGTTGCTGATATAGTCTATCTTGCCGACAACATTAGTTACCTTCCTTGCCGAACAATATCCTGCCATTATAACACCCCTTTCTATTCATATTTCTTGAAACAAGTGTAACATAGTTCTGCTACTCTTGT
>CAMEUD010000126.1 GCA_945937975.1 uncultured Clostridia bacterium | reverse complement strand
TGTTATTTGTTTGATAAGTATAAAAAAAGTATCTGTAAAAGATAATACAAGTGTTGATGTTGACAAGATTATAAACGAAATTCAAAATGCAAGCAAAAATCAAAATGAATTAAATCATCAACTAAATTCACTTATCTTGCACCAAATAAAAGATTCAAATGACACACTTCTTAACAGTGTTTCACAAAACAACAGAACTCAATTCACTCAACAAAGTGAAATTTTGACAAGACTTAACAGTGTGTTACAAAACAATGACCAGTCAATGAAAAATGCAATAACAACTCTTGAAAATGGGTTAAGTTCAATGCGTCAAGACAACGAAAAGAAGTTGGAGCAAATGCGACAAACTGTTGACGAAAAACTTAATGTTAGTTTGGAAAATAGGCTTACTAATTCATTTAATATCATAAACGAAAGATTGCAATCTGTTTACGAAGGTATTGGTGTTATGAAGCAACTTGCAACTGGCGTTGGCGACCTTAAAAAAGTTTTAACAAATGTAAAAACTCGTGGAACTTGGGGAGAAATTCAACTTGAAAGTTTGCTTGAACAAATACTCACAAAAGACCAATATTTAAGTCAAGTGAACATAAATCCAAAAAATATGGATAGAGTTGACTTTGTAATAAAGATGCCAGGTAAAGATGACAGTGGTGAAGTTTATTTGCCAATAGATGCAAAATTCCCAATAGAAGATTATCAAAGAATTATTGATGCCAGCGAAAATGGGAATAAAGAAGATGTTGACCTTGCAGTAAAGAACCTTGAAAAAAGAGTTAAAGAAGAAGCAAAAAAGATAAAGGAAAAATATATTTTAATTCCAAAAACAACAGATTTTGCTGTTATGTATGTACCAATCGAAGGTATGTATGCCGAAATACTCCGTATAAACGGACTTTGTGAGCAATTACAAACTCAATACAAGATTATTGTTTGTGGACCAACAACACTTTCTGCACTATTAAATAGTTTGCAACTTGGGTTCAAGAGTTTGTCAATAGAAAAAAGGTCAAGCGAAGTTTGGAATTTGCTTTCAACATTCAAAGTTGAATTTACAAAATTTGTAGACTTGCTTGCAAAAACTCAAAAGAAACTTGCTGAAGCAAGTAACACTATTGAACTTGCAACAAAGAAATCAAGAACAATTGATAGAAAACTAAAAAATGTATCATCACTTGCACCAAGTGAAGAAGAACAAGAAGTACTTACTTTTGATAGTGAAGAAAATGAAGATAATGGAGAAGACGATGAATAAAAACTTTGAACATTACAAAAATGACATTTTGGATAAAAGCATTGTAAAAAAATTAAACAAAATGACAGAAAGTCAAATTGAAAAAAACTTTTCGGAAAATTTGACTTTTGGCACAGCAGGTATGCGTGGAACAATGGAACTTGGAACAATAAACATAAACGAGTTGACTGTTTGCAAACTTGCTCAAAGTTTGGCAAATTATTTAAGCAAAAAAGATGAAAATCCAAGTGTTACAATTTGTTTTGATACAAGACTAAACAGCAAAAATTTTTCAAGAATTTTTGCAAATGTTTTGGCACAAAATAATGTTAAAGTGTATTTGTTCAAAAATTATGCTCCAACACCACTTTGCGTTTTTGCAACAAATTTACTTGGTTCAAATTTGGGTGTAATGATAACAGCAAGCCACAATCCAAGAGAATATAACGGCATAAAAGTTTATGCTCAAAGTGGCATACAAATTGACACAAAAACTCAAATTGAAATATCAAATATTTTTGATAGCATTGATGAAGTTGAAGTGTATAACAATATTTACAATAAAAAATTATCAAAAAATATCATATATCTTGGAAAAGAATATGAAAAATTGTATATAATTAGCAAAAAAAGTAAAATTGAAAAAAATCTAAAAATTGTATATACACCACTAAATGGCACAGGCTATTATTCGGTAAGTAGATTACTTAAAAATAATAAATTTAAGTTTAGAACACCACTTTGCCAAAGATTTAAAGATAGCAACTTTTCAACTTGCAAATATCCAAATCCAGAATTTGTTGAAGCATTTAACAAAAGCATAAAACTTGCAAAACTAACAAAAGCAGATATTATTGTCGCAACCGACCCAGATGCAGATAGACTTGGGGTTATGGTAAGATATAATAACGAATATGTAAAACTTTCTGGAAATGAAGTTGGATATATTTTCGCAGACTATATTTTAAAGCGTAATATCAGCAAAAATAAATTTGTTGTAACAAGTGTTGTAACAAGTCCATTAATTGATGATATTTGCAAAAATTATAATGCAAAATTATATAAAACATTAACAGGCTTTATGAGTCTTGGAACAAAAACAAAAGAATTAACAAAAGAATATGGAGATTTTGCTTTTGCTCTTACTTATGAAGAAAGTTGTGGCTATGTTGTAAGAAAAAATGTTTTTGACAAAGACGGAATTTTTGCTGTGTTAAAAATTTGTGAAATTGCACAAGAAAAGAAGTTAAAGGGTGATACTCTTATTGATTACCTTGATTCAATTTATCAAAAAGTTGGGTATATGAGTGCACTTTCTGACAGCATAAAATTTACAGGCAATGAACCATTTAAAACTATGAGTAATTTTGTTGATAAGTTAAGAAATGAAAAACTTGCTGAAATGTCAGGTTACAAAATTACTGAAATTAAAGACTATCTTGACAGTGAAAAAACAGGACTCGAAAAACAAAACTTCTTGGAATATTTTGCTGGCGACCTTAAATTTATAATAAGACCAAGTGGAACAGAACCAAAGTTAAAAATTTACCTATTCTTAAAAGGTTTAAACAAAGAAGAAACAGATAAAAAAGCACAAACAATTTTAACTGATATAAAAAATTATATAAATAATGAATCAAAAAATTAAAGAAAAACTCAAAAATTTAACAACACAAAGTGGAGTGTATATTATGCACTCTTCTTCTGGTGCTGTTATTTATGTTGGCAAGGCAAAAAACCTTAAAAACAGAGTTAGTCAATATTTCAACAATTCGCCAAAGCAAGACAAGGTTATGGCGATGGTGGAACATGTTGATGATTTTGAATATTATGTAACACTCACCGAAAGAGATGCTTTTGCTCTTGAAAACAATATGATAAAAAAGTATAAACCTTTTTATAATATTCTTTTAAAAGATGACAAGGCGTATCCGTATATAAGGGTTACAACCAAAGATGACTACCCAAGAATGGAAGTTGTTAGACGAATAAAAAATGATGGAAACAAATATTTTGGGCCATATATAAGTGGCATAAGTCCATATGCTTTAATTAAAATTGTAAATATGGCTTATCCATTAAGAATGTGTAAGCAGACAATCAAAAAAACGGCACAACGACCTTGTCTATATTATTCAATGGGACTTTGCAGTGCCCCTTGTGCACAAAAAATATCAAAAGAAGATTATAAAAAAATTGTTGAAAATGCAATGGACTTTTTGCGTGGAAACGATAAAAATATAGAAGAAATTTTAACAAAAAAAATGGAAATAGCCAGCGAAGTTGAAAACTTTGAAAGAGCTATTGAAATGAGAGAT
>CAMEUD010000125.1 GCA_945937975.1 uncultured Clostridia bacterium | reverse complement strand
AGCAATGATAAACATTGTAATTGATTATGATTGGTTTACATCAATAGTTGACAGATTAACAGTAAAACATGGAGCTTTAAAATATTTTAAATATACTGATGTATTAAAAAGTATGATTTCAACTTTTTACGAAATATTCAAAACAGATTTTGAATTAAAGGAAGATATGCTAGATTCAATAGCAGAAGATATTGCTTTTGAAATTATAAGGTCAAATACACAAGCGTTTGATGAAGATAAATTTAAACCAAGAGTTTATCATAAAGGTTTGCAAGTTGTTTGTGATTATATAAATAATAATTATTCAGAACCAATGACCATTGATAATTTAGCAAAGATGAGTGGAATGAGTAAATATTATTTCATATCAAGTTTTAAAGAGTTTACAGGACTTACACCTATGGAATATGTGATAAGATTTAGACTTTCAAAAGCAAAATTTTATTTGGAATTTTCTGATTATAAAATTCAAGATATTGCACAAAAAGTAGGGTTTAATAGCACAACAGCATTTACTCACACATTTACAAGATATATAGGAGTTACTCCATCACAATATATAAAAACATTAAACAAAAGTGAAGACAAGTTAGGAACAATAAAACTTAATATAAAATAAAAAGATGCACAGTTTTGCATCTTTTTTTTAAATATAAATACAAACAAAAAAACACCCCAAGGGGTGTCTTTTTGGTGGGCTTGAAGAGATTCGAACTCCCGACCTTTGCCTTAGAAGGGCACTGCTCTATCCAACTGAGCTACAAACCCATATGGAGCGGGTGAAGGGAATCGGACCCTCGCAACCAGCTTGGAAGGCTGGGGCTCTACCACTGAGCTACACCCGCATTTCAAAATGCTTTTATATAATATCATAATAATACTTGTATGTCAACAAAAAAATATATTTAAGGTCAAAAAATTTTGCAAAAATCGGCAAATATGTTATCATACGAATATGGATAGATTATTTACAAAAAATGATGATGAGTTTATATGTTTAAATTGTGGTTACAAAGTTCCAAAGTTAAATTACACATCAAGAGACCATTGTCCAAAATGTTTGTGTAGTTTGCACATAGATATAAATCCAGGTGATAGGGCAAATGATTGTAAAGGACTTTTAATTCCGTATTCTTGCAGTCCTTCATCAAAGAAAGGATATGTTATAACATACAAGTGTTCAAAGTGTGGTAAATTTCATAATAATAAATCAGCTGATGATGATAGCAAAGAAACTTTGTTTAAAGTTATGAATGGCAGTTATAATGAAAAAAATTATAAAAGTAAATAAAAAAATATATTGCAAATTTGCAATATATTTTTTTAACTTAATTACTTATTCTTGTTTTGTTTTTTAAGCAATTTTTCTTGTCTTTTTTCTTCTTTAAGTTTTTTATTTTGAGCATCTTTAATTTGCTTTTCTTTTTTAACTTTTTCAAGAACAATATTTCTTTGAACACCAAGTAAATATTCTGGCATCTTGTAACTTTCAATCTTTTGTTTTAATGATTCAACTTGATTTTCAAGGGCAGTATGGCGTTTTGCATATGCTTTGAAATCTCTTTCTTGAGCCATTGAAACTTGACCAGTTGTTGTTCTTTGAGCTTTTGCATTTTCTTTATGAATTTCTTCAATTCTTGCAATTTCATTTTCAACTTCTTTAATTTTGGTTTCAACTTCTTTTATCTTTTCATCTCTAACTTGTTCAGCTTCTCTTCTAATTACATCACGATATAAAGTTGAATTTCTGTCATATTCATTTGCTTTTTTCTTTTCCCATTTTTTAATTGTAACTTTTTTCATAAAGTATGCAGTAATTGCAATTATTAATGCAACAGCCAAGAGTAGGGAAGGTATCAAGTACCAAATTACAAGGTCATTGTTTTTATCGTCTGTGTTATTATCATTGTTGTTGTCATCATTGTCAGTTGTTTTTGTATCATCTTTTGTTATAACAAGAGTTGTTTTGTCATTCTTAGCAATTTCTGTTGCTTGTGTGTATTCTAACTTTTCAATTTTTTCAAATTTAAAATTATCAAAGAAAGCAACACCTGTTATATCGTTTGAACCACTCATTAATCCAAATTTCAAACTAATGTCTTTTGCTTCTGCTGAACAAGCATAAATTGTATAAGCTGTCCATTCATCATTTGTTACAACTTCTGTAAAGTATTTGTCAATACCATCAAGAGCAAATATTGCACCAAATTTTGCTTTGTCTTCATCTTTAACATTTTCTTGTTTTGTATCGCCCTTAAATGTTGTGTAAACTTCAACATAGAATTTGTAATATGTGTCGGCATCTAAACTTAATTTATCTTTGTTTGTAAGTGTGTAAGTTGCTTTACCATCAACCCTAATTGCAGGCATATATTTTAAAGTGTTTTCATTATTTTTTGAATTTGTGATTGAGTATTGGTTTGCTTTGCTACCATCAATAATTCCACCATAAGCAACAGGTGAGCCAACTGATGGGTTAGTTCCAACTTCAAGTGTTTGTGTGTACTTGTATGGTGTATACATTCCATAACCATATTTTTGTTCATCTTTAAAGAAACCAAAGTTTGTTACTGTAAAGTCTATTGTTTTGTGTGATTTAACATATTCTACATATGTTTCGTCATTCATTGTGTTATCTTGTTCAAATTTTACATTGTCAACGAATAAGAAACCTTTAACTTTGTCAGTTTCATTTCCAAGACCAATCATAAGTTTGATTGAATCTGAATATTCTGATGCTTTAATTACAACAGAGTAATTAGCCCAAATGCTTGAATATAAACCTTCATCTGAATAAATAATATTGTTATCACCATCTAAAACATAAACGCTCATTAAACTTCTGTTTGCTGATTGTTCAACAGTCTTATAATCAAAAGAAATTCTTTGATATGTTTGTTTTGAAACGGTAAGTGTATCGCTTGTAATATTTTGATATGTTTCAAATTTATTGTAAATCATCAACATATTGTTTGCATCATCATTTACATTTGAAGCAGAACTTGGATTTTGTGGGTTGCTTAAATTTCCATAAATGCTTTTATTTGCTTCATAGAAAGGTGAGTAGGTGTTAATGATACCAATAATACCTTTAACTTCGTCTTCTTGTTTAATTTTCCAATCTGAAGGAGCAACAGGATATTTAACATCTTTTTCAACTTTTAAACCAACATTAAATGTTCCATTTTTAACTGATGGGTCATTTTCAACTGTTGTAAGTTTTAATGTTGCAGTGTTTGATGATTCTGCGTTGTCAAATTGTTCCCAAGATATTTTTTCAAATGTAATATCATCAAAAACAACAGCACCAGTTGCATTATTATCTTTGTTTCCAAACCATAATTCAACTTGTAAACTTGTTTCATAAAGTTCATAACCTTTTACATAGAAGTAGTAAGGTGTGTAGTTGTTTGTTAATTTGTTTGTTGTATTTGAAGAAATTGTTATTGTTGATTCATTTGCTTTGTGGTCTTCATCAAATTTCTTTAAATCATCTTGTTCAACAAGTTTAGCATAAGCGTTTCCACTGAAATTTGAAGAAAGTTTTGCCCAAACTGTTATTTTGTATGTTTCATAAGGTTGAACTTTGAATGGAGTGCTTTTGTAACCAAAGTATGTTTTTTTGTTTGCATA
>CAMEUD010000124.1 GCA_945937975.1 uncultured Clostridia bacterium | reverse complement strand
TGGAGCATTAAATGGTTCTAGTGAAAAATCATTTAAAGGAACAATAGATTTCAAAAAAGGTTGCCAAAAATCATATGGTAGCGAAACAGAATTTTGTACACTACTCTCAAAAGATGCAAAATCAAAAGCATTACCAATGCTACTCTGTACAGAAGAAGATGTTGATGGCAAGCATTCAACTGCAACAGGTCAAATTGATGACAAGCAAATGTTTTATCTTATGAGTCGTGGTCTTAACCAAAAAGAAGCACAAAAACTTATTTTAAAAACAAAATTTAATACAATAATAAATAGTTTATTTGATGATAAACTGAAAGAAATAATATTGGACACAATAGATAGGAAATTTGAATAATGAACGATTATAAAAATGATTTTCCTTTATTAAAGGATAACAACATAATATATCTTGATAGTGGTGCGACTTCGCAAAAACCACTATGCGTTATTGACGCCGAAAATGAGTTTTACAAAAAATATAATGCAAATCCTTATCGAGGAGCTTATGATTTAAGTGTTAAAGCAACAAGTAAATACAGCGAAGCAAGACATGAAGTTTCAAAATTTATTAATAGCAAGTACGATGAAGAAATTATATTCACAAAAAATGCAACCGAAGCCTTAAATCTTGTTGCATACACATATGGACTTGATAATTTGCAAGAAAATGATAAAGTTGTTTTATCTATTATGGAACACCACTCTAACCTTGTTCCTTGGCAAAAAATATCAAAACAAAAAAATGCAAAATTAGAATATATGTATATCAATAAAAATTTTGAATTAGATAAAGAAGAAATTGATAAAAAAATAACAAGTGATACAAAGATTGTTGGTATTTTGAGTGTTTCTAATGTTTTGGGAACAATAAATGATGTTGAATACATTATTAAAAAAGCTCATAGTGTTGGTGCAAAAGTCGTTGTGGATATTTCACAAAGTATTGCACATATGCCTTTTGATGTACAAAAAACTGATGCTGACTTTGTTGTGTTTTCTGGGCATAAAATGTATGGTCCTCTTGGAATTGGTGTACTTTATGGCAAAAAAGAATTACTTGAAAATATGTCCCCATTTTTAATGGGTGGAGATATGATTGAATATGTTTATGAACAAACAACAACATTTGCTCCCCTTCCACACAAATTTGAAGCAGGAACACAAAATGTTGCAGGTGCTGTTGGACTTATGACTGCAATAAAATATATTCAAAGTATTGGCTATGACAAAATTAAATCTATTGAAAAAGAATTATCAAATTACGCTTATCAAGAATTAATCAAATTACCATACATTGACTTATACTGTCCAAAAGATGAATCAAAGAGAAGCGAAGTTATATCTTTTACCATAAAAGGTATTCACCCACATGATGTTTCCACAATGCTTGATTTTTCTCATATATGTATTCGTGCAGGAAATCATTGTGCACAACCACTTATGCGTTATTTGGGAATTGATAGCACTTGTAGAATTAGTTTCTCGTTTTATAACACAAAAGATGATATTGATAAACTCATTGTTGCATTAAAGGAAATTTACAAGAAATTTGAAAAATATATAAAGGTGGCAAAATAATGGAACAATTTGATGATATGTACACAGACTTAATTATGGAACATTCTATGAATAGTCCAAACAAGAAAAATATTGATTCTCCAACTTGTTCACTTAAAGGTCATAACCCTAATTGTGGAGATGAAATTGAACTTGAAGTTAAGCTTAATGATGATAAAATTGAAGATATGTCATTTATTGGTCATGGTTGTGCTATTTCCCAAAGTTCAACATCTATAATGATAGACACATTGCGTGGGAAAACACTAACCGAAGCAAAAAATATTATTTCTATATTTTTAAAAATGATAAGACGAGAAAATTTAACAAATGAAGAAAAAGATTTACTTAAAGACAGTATTGCTTTTGAAAATATTTCAAATATGCCAGCAAGAGTTAAATGTGTTGAACTTGCTTGGCGTACATTAGATGATATGCTTAATAAAAAAAATATCTAGCGTTTGCTAGATATTTTTATTTTTTATTAATAGAAATTACGCTTTTTGTATACGCCTACTAAAAAGGCACAGAAACCTGCAAGTGCGATTGCACCAAGTCCAACACCTATCCAAAGCACTACACCTTCATATGGTGATTTTTCATATACATGCAAAGTGATAGTTTGTGTGGTAACTTTTGTATTATCATTTAGAACTGCATATATTTCATAATCGCCTGCATCTTTAAATTTGTACTTGAATTTGCCATTTGAAGTTCCAACAACATTTCCATTAACAAACCATGTTACTTGTGGATTTGGAGTTGTTAAATATTCAGAATCAGTAAATATATCAAATTCAATAGTTTTATCTTGGCTATATTGTGTTAAAAGTTTTGTTTCATCAATAACCAAATTATCTATTGGTGCATACACGATATCAACATATCTTTCTAAATCACTAACATTGTTAAACTTATCAGTTGCAATGTATGTTATTTTGTATGTGCCTATTTTTGATGTATCAACTCTATCAACTTCATTGTATATTGTTGAGCCGTTTATCTTAAAGTAAATTTTTATTACTAATGTAATATCATTTGACTTGGTTGTTTCAGTTAATATATCGTCTGTTGAATTATCTGTTATAACATAACCTTGTTCAACATAATTACCACCTGCGTAAAATTCATATCCTGATTCACCCTTTAATGTGATTTTTGGTTTAACTTGGTCAGTTATATTAACTTTATATTTAAAATTATATTTTATGTCTTCATTTTGTTTGTGAACAAACTCAAAATTTATTTCATATTCACCAAATGAATTAAGAAGTATTCCTGTTTTTCCATTATAATTATTTGTTGAATCATTAATCTTATAAGTAATCTTAAAGTCATCTTCACTAAATTCATAATAAACAAAAGGAATTACAAATTTACTGTTATATTGTTCATTACTTTGATTGTTTGTTAAATCAACCTTTCCATAGTGAACAATTCTAATATATTCACAACTATTATTACTTGAATCACTGGCAGTATATTTTACTTCATATGTACCAAATTCACTCAAAATTAAATCTGAAACTTGTGGAGTTAATTCGCCATCATATCCATCAATAATACTACAAATATCATCTTTATAAAGTTCATCATATTGTTCTTTACTTGTGATATATACTTCTTTTTTACCTTTAAAATCTATTACTGGTTTTGTTGTATCTTGGTTTGTAAATTCAAGAGTTAAAGTTATTATTTGATTTTCAAACTCAAAAGTAAAATCTACATTAAATATTCCAAGTCTATTTAATTCATCGAATAATGTTCTTATATTTTTATTATCATATTTTTCTTCAACAATTTTTTGTTCATCACTAGTTAATCCATCTGTTACAAAAAACTCATCAGCATAAATAATAACTTCATCGCTATATTCTTTTGTTAATTTTTTATTACTTAAATTTACATATCCATATGAAATATATACAGTGTATTCTTTGTTATTAGCTAATTCAATGTTTGATGTTATAACACATTCTTGATTTAGTCCTTTTGTGCTTAACATTAGTTTTCCATTTTCAATATTCAAACCTTGCATACTTAAATTAAAGTTATTATCAAAATCTGTATATACGTCCCCAATACAAATAATTTCTTCATTTGTTATTGTT